>CATKHE010000099.1 GCA_949747935.1 uncultured Eubacteriales bacterium | reverse complement strand
CACCCACTTCCTGGCCGAGAATATCCGGGCCGTTACCGAGGTCAACCCCGCCTTCGCCCGCCGGGTGAGCTTCTGCACTGACGACGTCACCGCCACCGATATCCTCTCCAAGGGCCACCTGGACAATGTGGTCCGTCTTGCCATGGCCGCCGGGGTGGACCCCATGACCGCCATCCAGATGGCCACCATCAACAGCGCCGAGGCCTACCGCATCGACCATCTGGTGGGCTCCATCTGTCCGGGCAGAATCGCTGACATCCTCTTTGTTGATGACCTGGACGCCTTCCGGATCAGCAAGGTGATGACCAACGGCCGCATGGTGGCCGAGAACGAGCGCCTGTCCTATGACCTGAAAGCCCCGGAGCGCAGCCCTGTCCTGAAGGGGGCCCTCAAGTGCGCCCTCACCACCCCTGACACCTTCACCTGTCATGTGGACATCCAAAGCGGCACGGCGGACGTGCTGGCTATGGACGTAAAGGGGCCCTTTGTCCGCAAGCGCCGGGACGTGACCCTCCGGGTGAAAGACGGTGCCGTCCTCCCCGACCCGGAGCAGGACGTGGCCCTGGTGTCCGTACTGGAGCGGTTCGGCCGCAACGGCAACAGGTCGCTGGCCTTCTGCTCGGGCTGGAAGCTGAAGAAGGGGGCCATGGCCTCCTCCGCCGCCCCCGACGACAACGATCTTGTGGTCATGGGGGTCAGCCCCTCGGACATGTCCATCGCCGCCAACTATCTGATTGAGCAGGGCGGCGGACAGGTGGTGGTGGCCGACGGGGAAATTCTGGAGTTCCTGCCCCTGCCCGTGGGCGGCATTGTCAGCGACTGCGAGCCGGAGGAGATGGCGGCCCGGGAGGCCCGAATCGACGCGGCGGCCCGGTCGCTGGGCTCCGACCTGCCCAACCCCATGATGTATATGTTCTTCCTGCCCATCACCGCCATTCCCGACTATGCCATCACCGACGTGGGCCCGGTGGACTACGTGAACCTGACCACCTTCGACCCCATTTTAAAGCTGACGGAGGAGTAATATGACAAAGGAAGCGCTGAAAAAGCTGATTCAGACCGCCTCCGGACAGATCCCGGCGGAGACGGTTATCAAGAACTGCAAGGTGTTCAATGTGTTCACCGGACAGTTTACAGAGGGGGACATCGCCCTGTGCGGGGACCAGATCGCCGGCGTGGGGTCCTACTCCGGTGAGACGGAGGTGGACGCCGGCGGGCGGTACGCCGTTCCCGGCTTCATCGACAGCCACATCCACATTGAATCCTCCTATCTCTGCCCCGAGGAGCTGGGCCGCCTGCTGGTCCCCCACGGCGGCACCACCATCATCGCCGACCCCCACGAGATCGTCAACGTCTGCGGAATCAAGGGACTGGATTACATGATGAAGGCGGCGGAGAACACCGCCCTGGATGTGGAGTTCATGCTGCCCTCCTGCGTGCCCGCCACCCCCTTTGAGAACGCCGGGGCGGTCATTGACGCGCCGGACATGGCCGAGCCCATCCGCCGGGACAAGATTCTTGGCCTGGGCGAGTTTATGAACTTCCCCGGGGTGGTCAGCTGCGACGACGGCGTATTGGACAAGCTGATGACGGCCAAAGAGACCGGCAAGCTCATCGACGGGCACTCCCCCGGCCTGTCCGGACTGCCACTCAACGGCTATGCCGCCGCCCGCATTCAGGGGGATCATGAGTGCTCCTCCGTGGCGGATATGGAGGAGCGGCTCTCCCTGGGCATGTACGTCCTCCTGCGGCAGGGCTCCGCCTGTCACGACCTGCGCCCCCTGCTCAAGGGGGTGACCCCGGAAAACAGCCGCCGGTGCCTGCTGTGCTCCGACGACCGGCAGCCCAAAACCATTCTGGAGGAGGGGCACCTGGACAGCCATCTGCGCATCTGCGTGGAGGAGGGGCTGGACCCCGCCACCGCCCTGCGGATGGCCACCCTCAACGCCGCCGAGTGCTTCCGGCTCTACGACCGGGGAGCGATTGCCCCTGGCTACCGGGCGGACATCGTCCTGCTGGACGATTTGACGCAGTTCCATGTGGACCGGGTGTGGGTCCGGGGGGTGCTCACCGCCGAGAAGGGCGAGTACCTCCTGCCCGTGGAGCGCTGCCCCATTGACGGCGTGATGAGCAGCGTCCACATCCGGGACTTCTCTGAGGACCGGCTGAAGATGGGCCTGAAGAGCGGACACGTCCATGTGATTCAGATTCAGCCCGGCGGCGTGGTCACCAAAAAAGGGGTGGCCGACGTCAAACTGGACCGTCAGGGCGAGTTTGTCTGGTCCCGGGAGGTGGATATTGCCAAGGTGGCCGTGGTGGAGCGCCACCACGAGACGGGCAATGTGGCCTGCGCCTTCCTGGAGGGCTACGGCATCCAGGCGGGGGCCATCGCCCTGTCCATCGCCCACGACTCCCACAACGTGATCGCCGTGGGAGTCAGCGACCGGGAGATGGCCTTTGCGGTGAAGTGTTTGGAGGAGCAGGGCGGCGGCATTGTCCTGGTGAAGGACGGCAGGGTGGTGGACGCCATGCCCATGCCCATCGCCGGGCTGATGAGCGACCAGTCCGGACAGTGGGTGGCGGAGAAGCTGGATTCCCTCCACGAGAACGCCTACACTCAACTGGGCATCCACCGCGATGTGGAGCCGGTGATGACCCTGTGCTTCATGTCCCTGGCCGTGATCCCCGAGCTGAAGCTCACCGATATGGGGCTGTTCGACGTGACCCGCTTCCAGTTTATCCCTGTGGAGGCGTAGTCCTCAGAGAGCACCCGCCATGCAGAGAGAAAAGGAGAGAGACAAATGAACGCCAAAGGTAATCTGGTGCCCTGGTTCCGCCGGGGCGACATCGGCGGCATTTCCTATGCCGTCACCAACAATATCGTCAATTATCTGATCGTCATCGCCACCCTCACCGGCGTGCTGGGCTGGCCGGACGAGGTGGTCTTCGGCTACGTGGTGCCCGGCATGTCCATCGGTCTGATGCTGGGCTGCTTCTACTACGCCTGGATGGGCTGGAAGCTGTCGAAAAGGGAGGGGCGGGCCGACGTGACCGCTCTGCCCTCCGGCGTGTCCACCCCGGCCATGTTCGTCATTCTCTACGGCGTTATCATGCCCCTGAGCTATGCGGTGGAGGACCCTATGCAGGCCTGGTCGGCGGCCATGGCCGCCTGCTTCATCGGCGGCTTCGTGGAGTTCTGCGGCGGCTTTATCGGCCCCTGGATGAAGCAGCGCATTCCCCGGGCCGCCCTGCTGGGCACCGTGGCGGGCATCGGCTTCATCTGGATGGCCACACAGGGCCTCTTTGACATTTTCGGCGACCCCCTGGTGGGTCTGCCCGTGCTCTTTGTGGCCATGGTGGGCATCTTTGGCGGCTACCTGTTTCCCAAGAAGATTCCCCCCCTGGTGGTGGCCATCGCGGGCGGCGTGGTCTATGCCCTGTGCCTGGGCCGCACCTCCTTTGACTTCAGCGGCGTGGGCTTCTACTTCCCCAACCCCGTCAACAGCATCCAGTATATGATAAACGGCTTCGCCATTGTGGTCCCCTATCTCACCATTATCATCCCCGTAGAGATCTACAATTTCATTGAAACCATGGACAATGTAGAGGCCTCCAACGCCGCCGGCGACGGCTACAACGTCCGGGAGGCCCAGTTTGCCGACGGTATCTGTACCATGATCTCCGCCCTCTTCGGCGGCATTATCCCCAACACCGTCTGGCTGGGGCACGCCGGCCTGAAAAAGGCCAACGCCGGAATTGGCTACTCCGTCGTCTCCGGCGTTGCGCTGGGGGCTGCCGGCATCTTCGGCCTGTTCACCTTCCTGAGCACCCTGGTGCCGCCCGCCGTGTGCGCCATTACCTTCCTGTGGTGTGCCGTGGTCATGGTCTGTCAGGCCTTCAAGGACTGTGAGCGGAAGCATTACGCCGCCATCGGCGTGGCCATGATCCCCTCGGTGGCCGATTACCTGTATACCCAAGTCACCGGCGCGGCCGGGCTGGCCGACTACTGGACCGAGGTGCTCCCCTCCGGAATCAACGACTTCGCCCCGGAGATTCACCAGATGCTCATCGACGCCGGCGTTATGTGGAACGGCGTGGCGGCCACCAAGGCGGGCGCTATCCTCATCGGCATTCTGATGGGCAGCATGACGGTGTTCATCATCGACAAGAAACTGGACCGGGCAGCCCTCACCGCCGCGGTGGGCTATGTGCTGGCCGCCCTGGGCTTTATCCACAGCGCCGCCCTGGGCTTCTATCCCCTGTCCCCCTATGCTCTGGGCTATCTGGTGATGGCCGTGCTCGCGCTTGTCCTCCATATGGGCCGCAAGACCTGGTTCCAGGGTCCGGATGACTTTGAGTACGTCTGAGCGCTCCTGAAGCCCGCCGCAAACACAGGTGTAGGGGCGGATATCATCCGCCCGCAAAATCAGGCCGTGCAGGGCGGGACGACCCCGGCCCGCCGCCACGGAACACGGTCGTCAACCGCTCAAGGCCCAAAAAAGCGGGCGGCCACAGGCCGCCCCTACGGGCACGGCGCGCCGTGCCCCCGTTTTTATCCTTCGTTTCCCGGAGAGACAGCCCATGCGGCTGTCTCCGTTTTTTCTCAACGGCTCCGCCCGCAGGGGGGTGAGCACCCCCCACGGGCTTTCCGTTGAGACAAGCAAGAGCGGCGCAGGGTTTTGTTACCCCACACCGCATATCAGACACAAGCTCTCAACGAAAATGCTTGCAAACAGTGGCGAATTCCGTTATAATGAGAGGTGGTGCAGCAATGCTGTTGTGTGGGTGGTTGTGCACCCGCACAGGGATGTGAGGTGTTTGCCCACCTCACATCCTGCCTTTTATTTGTCTCGTGTGGTGTTATAGCATAAATTGTCAAATGAAGCAAGCTGTTTTTTGCTTTTTAGGAAACCGGCCCGGCACAGCGCTGCCCGGGCCGGTTTTGCCGCCCTTAGGCACGCTCCGGCGTGTCTTTTTTTCGGACAAAATTTTCTTTTCCCGCAGCAATTCCCCCGCTCAAAACGTCTATATCAGTGAAAGGAGGTGGCCTCTATGTCCCCAACATCCAACCGGCCGGTGGATTGGGAGGAGCTTGTCACACAAAATGAGACCCGCCTGTACCGGGCGGCGCTGGCTATCCTGGGTCACCCGCAGGAGGCGGAGGACGCCGTTCAGGACGCCTTTGTACGATATCTGGAAAAGGCCCCCCGAGACCTGGAGAGCCCCTCCGCCTGGCTGATGCGGGTGCTGGTAAACGGCTGTAAGAGCCGCCTGCGCCTGGCCTGGCGGCGGACAGGGGCCCTCCCCGACGCTATCCCCGTCCCCGGCCCGGAGGAGCGCGAGGAGCTGGAGGAGCTGTTCTCCCTCCCGCCGGAGGACCGGGCCGTCATCCACCTGCACTACTACGAGGGATACTCCACAGCGGAGATCGCCCAGATGCTGGGCTGCCGGCCGGGGACGGTGCGCTCCCGCCTGTACCGAGCCCGAGAGAGGCTGAAAAAGCTGTTAGCGGAATAGACAATAAGGAGAATTGTGATGAAAAATTACAAATCGTATCTGGACCGGCAAGAAATTTCCCAGGCCGCCCACGAAAACCTGCTGAATCTGGAGGTGGGGAAACGGTCTGCTCGTCCCTGGGTGAAGTATGGCGCTCTGGCCGCCTGCGCCGCCCTGATTATCGGCGTGGGGGCGTGGAGGCTGGCCCCGGCTCCTGCGCAGGAACCGGAGCAGTCCGCCAATCAGTTTGTCTCTGATTATATCCCCCTGCCCGGAGAGAAGGATGTGGTGGAGCCGGACGACCTGTTTGTGGTCAGCAGTCCCGCGGGGGGCGACAGGCTGATGTTCCCCATGCTTCCCGGTATCCTCTATCAGGATATCACGGACCGCCCCCAGGCAGACGTCTGCCGGGCCTATGAGCCGGGCAGCTTTATGGTGGACCTGACAAAGGAGGACATTCAAACCATTTTCTGGGGCCTCAAGGCGGAGCGTCCCAAAACGGAGGAGGGCGACCTGCCCTGGGCGCTTTTCTGGGACGGCTACACCCTCCGCGGCCGCGCCCTGTACGACGGCCAGGGCCAGCTGATGGAGCTGACCGTATGGGGCGAAAAGGACCAGGCCTCTTTTGAGCTGGAGATGAGGCTGGGCGGCCTGCCCTTCACCTGCTGCATTGATATGAACCGGGGGGACCAGATCAGCGAGTTCAACGGGGTAGAAATCGCCGGTTGGAGCCGGGTCTACGACCGGGACGGCGACAGCCAGGATGATTATATCTGCGGCAGCGAGTTCATGACAAAAAATGATATCGGCGTCCGCTTCGCCAGCCAAAATAATGGCAAGGCGGAGGACGGCTTGGATGGAGAGGCCTGGTTCAACACCCTGTTTGTCCACCAGGCCCTCACCGGCGGGCTGTACCTGGACCACCTGCTGACCGCGGAGGATATCCCGGCATGGCGGGAGGAGAGCTTCTCCACCCTGTCCCAGGCCCGGCAGGAGGCGGACTTTGCCCCCTACCTGCCCACAGCGGAGCCGGAGGGTTACAGCACCTACGCCGGGAACAAGGAGTTTTACGGCCGTCTCAGCTATCAGGAGGGGCGCAGCAACAACCTGTTTGTCCGCTGGAGCCGGGGGTATGACAACGTGGAGGTGT
>CATKHE010000098.1 GCA_949747935.1 uncultured Eubacteriales bacterium | reverse complement strand
GGACCTACCGCCGGTGGCTGGTAGTATTCGGGATATTGGCCCTTGGACTGTTTTTGCAGGCCAAATGGTGCTGGACGGGACTCCCCTTTATCCGGTTTTCCTGGGACTATGAGTTATACGGCGAGGGCTGGCGGGGGAGCGCTGTAATGGCGGTGGGGCTTGTGCTGTCCCTGGTCTGGTTCCGGCGGCACGGGCAGAAGAGCGGGCCGCTGTCCAGGTGGCTGCTCCTGGCTCTGGCGGCGGTGGCAGTTTTCCTGGCTGTCCTGCTTGCGACCTCCTGGCACATGTTCGACCCCCGATTCCTGGATCGCTATGCGGAACTGTCCTATGAACAATTGGTTGGAACCTCCCTGGCCCGGCAAATCGTTCTGCACCGGGAGCTGGTGATCGACGGCGGGACGATCTGCCCCTTCATCGCCCTGGCCGGACTGGTGCTGGCAAAGTGCTATGACCGCCGGTGGCTGGGGCTGTATACCCTTGCCCTCACGGCGGCGGCGCTGTGCGTTGTTCTGGAGTGCTGGATGCGGGGCATGGACCTGGGGTGGGGTGCGATCGAGGACATCCGCGTCATCCTGTTCCCCCAACTCATCCCCGTGGGGCTGGCCGGCTTGCTCGGGACGGGGGTGGCCCTGTGCTGAAGAAGGACCTGCTGGAGCTGTGCCTGCTCCAGCTGCTGGACGGGGGAGACAAGTACGGCTATGAGGTGCTCACCCCTCTGCGCTCCGCCTTTCCGGACACCCAGGAGAGCGCCATTTACGCCCTTCTCCGGGGTCTGGGCAAGGAGGGGTGCACCGAGTGGTATATGGCTCCCGGAGGCGGCGGGCCGGACCGGAAGTATTACAGGCTTACCCCTTCCGGTCTGGAGCGGCTGGAGGAGCTGAAAGGCGACTGGCGCAACATGCGGGATGCCATCGCTTCCTTCGGGGTGGAGTGAGTGGAGTCCCCCCGCAAAAATTTATTTACAACCGGCCAAAATCGTGATATTATAAAACATTGTGGAGAGAATTTCCACAATGCTATGAAAACAAGGAGTGTTCCTTTATGAGCCGTATGGTCGGTACCGTTTCCCGGGGCATCCGCACCCCCATCATCCGCAGCGGAGACGACTTGGTGGAGATCGTCACCAGTTCCCTGCTGGAGGCCGCGAAGGAGGACGGTTTCGCCTTCCGGGACCGGGATATTGTGGCTATGACTGAGGCCATCGTGGCCCGGGCCCAGGGCAACTACGCCTCTGTGGACCACATTGCCGCCGACGTCCGCGTCAAGCTGGGCGGCGGCACGGTGGGGGTGATTTTCCCCATCCTCAGCCGCAACCGCTTCGCCATCTGCCTGCGGGGCATCGCCAAAGGGGCGAAGAAGATCGTCCTCATGCTCAGCTACCCCTCCGACGAGGTGGGCAACCATCTCGTCAGCATGGACGCAGTGGATGAGATGGGGGTGGACCCCTACAAGGACGTGCTGACCCTGGAAAAATATCGGGAGCTCTTCGGCTATGAGAAGCACCCCTTCACCGGTGTGGACTATGTGGCCTACTACCAGGAGCTGATTCAGGGCTGCGGAGCGGAGGTGGAGATCGTCTTCGCCAACGATCCCCGGGCTATCCTGCCCTACACCAAGGATGTGTTGTGCTGCGACATCCACACCCGCGCCCGCACCAAGCGGCTGCTCAAGGCGGCGGGAGCGGAGCGGGTTTTCGGCCTGGACGAGATCCTCAACTCCCCGGTGGACGGCAGCGGCTGCAACGAGAAATACGGCCTGCTGGGCTCTAACAAGTCCACTGAGGACCAGGTAAAGCTCTTCCCCCGGGACTGCCAGCCTCTGGTGGAGGCCATTCAGGCCAAGCTGCTGGAGGCCACCGGAAAGCACGTGGAGGTCATGGTCTACGGCGATGGGGCGTTCAAGGACCCGGTTGGCAAGATCTGGGAGTTGGCCGACCCGGTGGTCTCCCCGGCCTACACCGCCGGCCTGGAGGGCACCCCCAACGAGCTGAAGCTGAAGTATCTGGCCGACAACGACTTTGCCGATTTGTCCGGAGAGGCCTTGAGAGAGGCCATCAAGGACCGCATCCACAAGAAGGACGGCGATCTGGTGGGCCAGATGGTCTCCGAGGGCACTACCCCCCGGCGGCTTACCGACCTGATCGGCTCCCTGTGCGACCTGACCTCCGGTTCCGGTGATAAGGGCACCCCGGTGGTCTTTATCCAGGGCTATTTTGACAACTACACCACAGAGTGAGAAAGAGACCGCCGCCCGGCCGGGCGGCGGTCTCTATGCTATTCTGACACAAAAGCGGTCTGAGTAATGACAAATTACTCAGACCGCTTCGGCGTTGTTGATTCAGAACACCGGACTTGGAAAGGGGGGAGCTTACTTCAGCTCCACCTTGCCGCCGGCCTCTTCAATCTTCTTCTTCAGTTCCTCGGCCTCGTCCTTGGACACGGCCTCCTTCAGGGTCTTGGGAGCGCCTTCGACAGCGGCCTTGGCCTCGGCCAGGCCCAGACCGGTGATCTCGCGGACGGCCTTGATGACCTTGATCTTGGCGGCGGCGTCGAAGCCGGCCAGGACCACGTCGAAATCGGTCTTCTCCACGGCGGCCTCAGCGGCGGCGCCGCCGGCGGCGGGAGCGGCCATG
>CATKHE010000097.1 GCA_949747935.1 uncultured Eubacteriales bacterium | reverse complement strand
CGCGGCCATCGCCTCCAGAGCCGCCCGGGACACCCCTACAAACAGGTCTCCTACCGCCACAATCTCATTAATATCGGTGCGGGGTCCGGTCATGGTGACGCAGGGGCGGCCCATCCGGGCGTTGATCTCCTCGGCCCGGGCCTTCAGCTTCTCAAAGACGTTGCCCCCTCCGGCAATCAGCAGCTGGACTCCCGGAACCGCCCGGTCCAGCTCCGGGGCAATCTCAATGAGCTGTCCCGCCACCAGGGCCCGGTCCTCGTCCATCCGGCTGACGTAGGAGAGGATGGGCCGGGACCGGTCCAGACCGAACTCCCGAATCACCCTCTCCCCGGAGATCTCCGGGGAAAATTTATTGGTGTCAATACCGTTGATCGTCACCGAGATATGCTCGGCGGGCAGGCCGTACTCCCGGATCAGATAGGCCTTGATATCGTCCGACACCGCCACGGTGCGCTCCCCCCAGTCGGTGAGGTAGCGCAGAGCGCCCTTGGTGTTAAAGACCCAGTGGGCGGTGGTGACAAAGGGGAGCTTCATCCGCCGGCACAGGGAGCCGCACAGAAAGGCGGGGATCCGGGCGTGGGCGTGGACCACGTCGGGCCGCTCCTCTCGGAGCACCCGGCCAAGGATCGCCTTGGCCCGGCACATGTCGCTCAGGCTGCGCCGATGGAGGGGGGCCTGGTAGTGGCGGATACCGGCAGCAGCGATCTCAGGGACGTAGACGCCCCCGTTGGAGACAATGACTACATCGTGCCCCTCGCTTTTCAGCTCCTTGGCCAGCTCCACGATGTGGGTCTCCGCTCCCCCGATATCCAGGCCCATCGTGGCCATCAGTATCTTCATAGACCGCCCTCTCTTCTCTGCTCCCCGGCTGAGCGTCAAGTCATAATGTTGATCACGGCTCCCGCGAAGGTCACCTTGTTGGACCGGTAGGTCCGTGAGGCGTTCATCCCCAGCTCATACACCCGGTTAATGGAATAGGTCCGGTCGGTGACCACGCCGGAGCCCTCTATGGTAACAATCAGGTCCACCGTTCCCTCCACCTCCATCGGGACGAGAGTCCCGTTCTGAAAGCAGTCGGACATGATAATTCCCGGGTCGTTCAGCACCTCGACCTGGGTGATCTTCCCCACCGGCCCGTTGCCGCTGGCATAGCTGGTGTCATAGACGCTGTCTCCCACCTGGATGGCATCGGCCAGATAGGTCTCCGCGCCAACGACCCTGATCTGGAAGGCGATGGGCTGCGTCTCCACATTGGAGCCGGTGGGCGTCTGGGTATTCTTGACCCGAAGTGCCACCGCCATGACGGCCACTACCGCTATCACCAGCAGATCAATCACGCTGATTTTGCCGAACAGGCGTCCCTCTCTGTCGATCATCTTCATCCCTGCGCCTCCTCAACCTCGATCGCCACCACGGGCCCGCTGCCCATGTAGCCCACGCCTCTCAGATAGGCCATATCGCCCACCCGCAGCTCATAGGCGCCGTCCACCATGGTGGTCCGCTCCGTCACATTGCAGGGGCTCTCCAGGGTGACGAGCACGTCCTCAAAGCCCTCTACCTCCGTCCAGACGTACCGCAGGCTCTCCCGGTCCGGCACCCGCTGCCGGCAGGGCACCGCCTGGACGTCCACCACTTCTCCCAGCACGTAATTCTTAATATTGTCCGCGATCTGATCCCCCTTCTGGATCAGATTGCTGGTCCCCTCGCCCCAGTGCATCACCCGGACGGTAAAGCGGACGGTGGAGTTGTTTGTGGGGACGGTCTCCTGGGGGACCTCCGGCTTCATAGCGTTCCACAGCAGAAAGGCCCCCACCGCCAGGGCGGCCAGCAGGACGATGCCGTCGAAGATATTCAGTCGCAGGCGGAATTTTTTCTGTTCCATGATTTGGCTCCTTTCAGGATATCCAGGTAGATATTCTCAGTATTTCGGGCGAATGCCTCGCCGGTAAAGGTGCTCTCGTAGAGGGCCCGGGCCTTCCGGCCCATGGCTTCCCGTTCCTCCGGGTGGTCCATCAGCCGCTCCATGGCGGCTGACAGGGCCTCCGGGTCCTGACTGGGGAAGATCAGGCCGGTCTCACCGTCCTTCACCACCCAGGGGTTTCCGCCGTAGCCGCTGGCGATGGTGGGCAGGCCCAGGCTCATCCCCTCCAGCAGGGCCATGGAGGTGGCCTCCGTGCCGTAGGAGCAGTTCAGCTGTACGTCCAGGATGTTCAGCAGCTGGGGCACGTCGGAGCGGAAGCCCAGCAGCCGCACCTGATCCTCCGTCCCGGTCTCCACCAGCGCACGGTCCAGCTCCTCCTCGAAGGGGCCCTCCCCCGCCGCAAGAACCACAAAGCCGGTCCGCCCCCGGTCCCGCAGAAGCTTGGCGGCCTCCAGCAGATACAGGTGGCCCTTGTAGTCCTCCAGACGGGCCAGAATGCCGAAAACCACCGCACCCGCTGGAATGTCCAGCTCCTCCCGCAGGGCCGCCCGCTCCTCCTCCGGGGTCCGGGGGACGGGAGCGGTGCCGTTCATCACCACCGTGATCTTTCTGGGGGAAACGCCCGCCTGGACCAGATTATCCCGGGACGCGGGGCTGACAGCGATGATCCGGTCGGCGAACAGCTCGTTGACCAGCTTGTTGACCCACCGGCCGGGAGGATAACGCAGCAGGGGGGAGACAGGGAAGGCGGAGTGCCGGCTGTATACCACGGGGAGGCGGCAGCTCCTGGCCGCCACCCTGCCGGAGAGACAGCCGTGGGTGTGGACCAGATCGGGCTTTACCTCCTGGAGCAGCGCCCTCAGCGCTTTCACGTCCGCCCGGTTCCAGGAGCGGTCGGCGATGCCGTCTACCTCATAGACCCGGGCCCCGGCCTCCTCCAGCGGTCCCTTCAGGGCGCTGCCCCGGGGCAGCGCGGCCAGCGGCTCAAATTGCTCCCGGTCAGCGTAACGCAGATAATTCAAAATCACCCGGCCCGCGCCGCCGAAATTGGTGTCGCTGATGATGTTCATCACACGGGTCATATCGCCAGCAGCCTCCCCTCCGGCAGCTTGCTCCGCTTGGCGCACAGCGCGCCCATGGCCAAATAGGCCCAGAAGAGAAAGAGCACCCGGTAATTGTAAAAGGAATAGTCCGTCATGGCCTGGACCAGGAAGCCGGCCGCACCCCCGGTGAAGGCCAGCTGGTGAAGCCGGGAGGTCCAGTCCTTCTCCCGGCTGACCGCCATACACATCATGCGGAAGAAGACGAACAGCAGGACCAGGAAAACGGCCAGGGCGGCCACTCCCGCGTCGCACACGATCTGCAAAAACAGGTTGTGGGAATGGGGGGCGTCGATCCCGTTGAGGCGGTAGGCGGGGTAGACCATATTGAAGGCCTCCGTTCCCGGACCGATGCCGCACAGCCAGTAGTCCTTCAGCATAGCCACGGTGCCCATCCAGATGTGGACCCGGTAGGCGGTGGAGGCGTCGGCCAGGTTGCCGATGCTGGCAAAGCGGGCGGTGACCGTCTCCGGCAGGAGGAACCACATCACCGCCAAGGCCGGCGGGATGAGCAGCATCAGCCGGGGGTTGAGCAGGACGAAGAACACCGCCCCGGCAAAGAGCAGGCCCAGCCAGGCCCCCCGGGAGAAGGTGAGGATCATGCACAGGCACATCAGGGCACAGCACACGAGATAATAAATCCTTCCCGCCCACTCCTTTTGGGACAGCAGCTTGGCCCCGCCGATGGGGATGGCCAAAATCAGATACTGCCCCAGCATGTTGGGGTTGTCCAGGGTGGAGGGCACCCGGAATTCAATGGAGGAGAACATATCGCTGTCCACCCATGCGGCGGACTGATAGCCCCAGCGAAAAATATACTGAAAAATACCGTAGGCCGACACTAGAGTCCCCACCAGCACCACCGCCCCCAGCAGCACATCCAGCTGACTGCGGTTCTCCACCGATTGATACAGCACCACCGAGAAGAGGATAAAGGCCACCGTGAGCAGGCCGGGATTCCGGCTGGCCTGTGGATTGACCGAAAAGATCGTCCCCGCCAGATAGACGGCGGCGTACAGGATAATATACCGGTTGATGGGGGACCAGGACAGCTGCCGCTCCCGGCTGCGCACCAGCGCCAGCAGCAGGGCGCAGAAGCCTATGGCCGCCATCCCCAGCACCGCCATGGTGGGCATCAGGGGGGCCAGGGCGGTGGGCATCAGGCACCAGAACCAGGTGTTGCTGAAAACGCTTCCGTCGAACAGCCGCTCCAGCCTCAGCTTCTCATACAGCCAGCACAGCCCGCTCCGGACCAGACTCCAAAGCCGGTAGAAGACGCTGTGCTCCGACAGGGCGCTGGTCCATCCGGACGGGTGGAGAAACCACTGGACCACCCCGCTGGAGCTCCACTGCTCCCCAAACCACCGGCTTATGGCCATCAGCCCCCGCCAGAGCAGGCTGGCATACAATACATTCATCACTCGTTCCATGTCTCAACCTCGCTTTAACGTCTTTTTCATCAGGGACAGGCACAGTCCGGCCTCCTTCACCCGGAGGGCCAGGGTCAGAAGGAAGTAGAGCGCCGCACCGCCCAAGGCGCACAGGCCCAGGCAGAGAATCTCCCCCAGCTTGCCCTCAGGAACCGCCCGGGACAGCGCCCCCAGGCCGCTCCAGACACACAGGCCCATCACCAGGGCGGCCAGAGCCATCTTTGCCAGGTTTCGGACCGCGCCACCCTCCAGCACACCCTGCCCCCGGCGCTGGAGAGGCAGAAAGAGGAACAGAGCGTACACCGTGGATGAGATAGCGCTGGCCAGGGCAAGTCCTGCCACTGACAGCCTGTCCGCCAAAAGGGCGCACAAAGCGATATTCACCAGAATGGACGCCCCTCCCGCAATAAGCGGAACCCTCCCCTGCTGTTTGGCAAAGTAGGCCCGGCTGAGGATGTTCTGAAGGGCATAGCCCGCCATGCCTAGGGACATCCAGCCCAAAGCGGAGGCAGTGATGTCCACAGCGAAGGAGTCAAACCGGCCGCCGCCGTAGATCAGGGAGATCAGCGGCCGGGCCACCGCCGTCAGTCCCGCCGACATCGGCAGGACAAAAAACAGACTGATGTTCAGGGTCTGCCGGACGGTGTCCTGAAATTCACCCTCTCTGCCCCCGGCGGTGAGCCGGGACAGCTTGGGGAAAATGACATTGGTAATGGACAGAATAAAAGTGCCCGCAATGACCAGGTACAGGTTGGAGGAGTACTCCAGGGCCGAGACCCCGGCTCCCTCGTACAGCCGGGAGCCGAACCGGGCGTTGATGGCCTGATTGACCGGCTGCACCCAGGTGGACACCATCACCGGACCCATGAGAGCAAAGACTTTCCTCATGCCCATGGAACCAAATTTCAGGCAGGGCCGGTAACGGAATCCCAGCCGGGCCAGGGGCGGAAGCTGAATCACCCCCTGGAGCAGCCAGCCCAGCAAATAGGCACCGGCCAGACCATAGATGCCCAGTTCCCCGTCCAGCGAGAAGAAGTAGACAATGATAACCAGATTTGACACCGCCGACATAAGGGCGGGGGTGGTAAAATGGTCCTGGGCCTGAAGCACCCCCACCAGGGAGAAAGCAATTCCGGAGAAAAACACCGTGGGGAACATCACCCGGGTCAGGGAGACCGCCAAAGCGGTGGTCTGTGGGTCGGAATAGTCGGCGAAAACAGACACAAAGGGCTGTGGGAAAACCATTCCCACCAAGGCAAACGCCCCGGTCAGCAGGGCCGCCGCAGTGATAAATCCACCGGCAAATTGGAAGGCCTCCCTCTTCTCCCGTCGCTCCAGATACTCACTGAACACCGGGATGAAGCAGGCGGCGATGGCCGAAGCGAATACCGCGTCGAAAAACACCCGAGGAATCCGGCTTGCGGTGAAAAAGGCGCTGGCCGCGGGACCTGTACTGTAGTGGATGGCTAACAGGCGGTCCCGGTACAGCCCCAGCACCTTGCCGATCAGGGTAACCGCCATCACAAGGCCGACGGTCCTGGCTGCGCTGCTCTGCCGCTCCTCCAGAGCGCTCACCCCTTTCAAAAGACATAGTTAACATATTTTACACCCTGCGACCATTTTTTTCAACCACCCATTCCTGAATGTTTTTTGAATTTGTGTAGAAGTACAATTCTTTCGAAATAAACGGCTTTAAAACAGTGCCGCACGCAGCAGCTTAATTTCCGATGCTCTTAGCTAAACTGCCCTGTTCCAGAATAAAGTTAATCAGCTTGCGCTGAACGGAACCTGACTTTTTTTTCAGATAGGAGAGATAAATATTCCGGACCGTCAACGGGTCATCCGGCTGATAGAACACAACTCGGTCCGTTGGCGACACATACTCCGGAATTGTAGAGCGCAAGAAGGTAATTCCCCTGCCTTCACAGACCAGATAATAGGCGGTCATCATCTGTGCGCAATACATAGAGACTTCAGGGGTGAAGCCCGCGTTCTCACAAAATTGAAAGCTGCGGTTATGGCTGTCTGTCCCCTCCTTCAGAAGAATAAAGGACTCACCCTGGAAGGCTTTCAGGGGAATCGCCGGCCTTTTGTGGTCCGGATGTCCACGCCGCAGAAATTCCTCGAAGGAATAGCAATATTTTGATAAGGTCTGATTGATCCGGTAATGGGATGGAACGGCCAGTACCAATTCCTCAGAAGCCCAAGGGATGGTCTGGACCTTGGGATCTTCCGGACATTCAGCTTCCAGAAGAAAGTCCAGGCGTCCGTTCAGAAGCTTTTCCAGCAAGGTCTTATTGTCCCCCTCCGTAAAGGTCAGGGTCACCTGGGGACACTGTAAACGGAAATCCTCCATCAGGACCGGCAGCACATAGGTACAGAAAAACATGGAGCTTCCAATGTGAAGTTTGACTTGTCCTGTATTCTTTAAGCTTCGGAAATGTGCCTGCATCTCCTCCTCAATCGCCATGATCCGCTCTACCTGCTCAATATAATACAGTCCAGCCTCCGTCAGAGAAATTGGCTTGGTACTGCGGTCAAACAGAGACAGACCCAGCTCCTGTTCCACCTTTTTCACTGTGGCACTCAGCCAGGGCTGGGATACATACAGCCTTTGTGCCGCTTTTGAAAAACTTTTTTCCTGATAGACCGCATAGATATACTCTTTATAGTTTGTCACTGCGCCCTCCCCCTCATAAGAAAAACCATATAACGTCTTTAAGTTTTGCGTATTTTACTTTTTGCTGTTTTTATGGCTAAATAATATCAGAAAACAAAATCCAACGCAAGGCAGTTCGCAAGATTCTGTCAACAAATCAAATTGAAGGAGGCAAATCTATGGCGGTAAAAATCGCCGCGCGGATGGACCGGATGGCACCTTCCGGCATCCGCAAGGTCAATGAGAAAGCACTGGCAATGGAGCGGGCCGGAGAAAAAGTCCTGCACTTTGAAATCGGACGGCCTGATTTCGATACTCCGGATTACATCAAAAAGGCGGCCTGTCAGGCCCTGGCTGAGGGTAAAGTACACTACACCTCCAACTTTGGCCTGATGGAGCTGCGTCAGGCCATCGCCGATAAGTTGAACCGGGAAAACGGCGTTGACTACAAGGCCTCTGAGGTTCTGGTAACAGTCGGTCTCTCTGAGGCGGTCTTCGCTGTGCTGGCCACCATCCTGGAGGAGGGAGACGAGATTCTGGTTCCAGACCCGGTATGGCTCAACTACATCAACGTGCCCAATCTCCTCGGGGCCACGGCTGTCACCTACGGTTTGAAGGAAGAGACCGGCTTCCAGCTGGACCTGGAGGAGCTCCGGGCCAAAATCACCCCCAAAACCCGGGCGGTGGTCATCGTCACCCCCAACAATCCCACCGGCGGCGTCCTGGCCGAGGATATGCTGAAGGATCTAGCTGAAATCGCTGTTTCCAACGACCTGATGGTCATCTCCGATGAGGTATACGAGCGGCTGGTCTATGATGGCGCCAGGCATATCAGCATTGCCTCTCTGCCCGGGATGAAGGAACGCACCTTCACCATGAACGGCATGTCTAAAGCTTACGCCATGGACGGCTGGCGGCTGGGCTATGTGGCCGCCCCCGAGGAGTATATCCTGGCGATGAACAAATTCCATCAGCACAACACTACCTGCGCGCCCAACTTCGTCCAGGTGGCCGCCATCGCCGCCCTCACCCAAGAGGGAGACGAGGTCAGAGAGATGGTCAAGGAATATCAGCGCCGCCGGGATTACGCTGTACAGGCTATCAACGCCATCCCCGGACTGAGCTGCCAGTGCCCCAAGGGCGCGTTCTATATCTTCATCAACTGCAAATCCTTGGGAATGACGTCCTCTGATCTGTCCGCATATCTTCTGGAAAACGCCAAGATCGCACTGGTGCCCGGCGACGTGTTCGGTCCCGGCGGCGAGGGCTATCTGCGGATGTCTTTTGCCAACAGCTATGAAAATGTTGTGGAGGGGTGTGAGCACCTCCGGCAGGCAGTCGAACAGCTCAAAAAGTGATTGGAGGAATTTATAAATGCGTCTCGCAACTATAAATCATAACGGTGCTGAAATCGCCGGTATTGTCACAGCAAAAGGAATTCTGCCCATCACGGCCCTGAATCAGGCCAAGGGCAGCAGCTGGAGCACCGACATGATGTCCCTGATCCAGGCCGGTGAAATTCCCGCTCTGACGGAGTGGTACAATGCCGGCGGCAGGGATGAGCTGGACGGCCTGCCCGGCCTTGTCCCCCATGACCAGGTGGTCTATGCTCCTCTGTACCGCAATCCCAAACGTATCTTCGGCATCGGCCTGAACTACGTGGACCACGCCGGGGACATCGGCTCCGCCGCCCCCACCGGCTTCCCCGGCAGCTTCTTCAAGATGGCGGACACCCTTATCGGCCCCAACGACGAAATCAAGCTCCCCACGCTGAAAGAGGCCCAAAAAACCACCGCTGAGGCGGAGCTGGGCATCATTATGGGCAAAGACTGCCGGGATGTGTCCGAAGAGAACTGGCAGGATGCCATTGTGGGCTACACCACCATCCTGGACATGACTGAGGAATCCATTCTCAAGGGCAACGACTATGTCAGCGGCAACCCCCGCTATCTGTGCATTGTGAAGAACTTCCCCACCTTCTTCTCCTTCGGTCCCCAACTGGTCACCCCTGATGAGGTGCCCGACGTGCTGAAGCTGGAGGTCCAGTCGGTTCACAACGGACAGGTCTATGCCCAAAACGTGGTGGCCAACATGACCCACCGTCCCGCCCGGCTGGTTTCCCTCCACAGCAGCATCCAGGGCTGGTACGCCGGCGACATCTTGTCCACCGGCACCCCCCGGGCCTTCCACATCCAGGACGGTGACGTGGCCGAGTGCCGCATCGTCGGTCCCGACGGCTTCGAGATGGCTCCCCTGGTAAACCCGGTGGTAGACCTGAAAAAACATCCTGAGAAGGAATAAAAAGATTGGAGAGATAATAATGAAAGCTACTTTCGTTCTGACTCCCGCTGAAGCCCGCCGCCTAATCGCCAAAGCGGTCATCCAGATGCCCGAGTTCCAGAAGGCCTGGAAGGATGCCTATGTCCTTCTGGCCGGCGGCACCACCAACGCCTTCATCGCCCAGGAGCTGGGCTATCATGTGGAG
The DNA here is from genome assembly GCA_949747935.1 of uncultured Eubacteriales bacterium. The sequence continues at coordinate 7,642 of CATKHE010000097.1, read as the reverse complement.
CCCGGCCTGTGCACCGTAGGCAGCAGCACCGACGGCCTGCTGTGCGTCACCGAGCCCTCCAGCCGCAAGAGCTTCCCCAATGTTTTCTATAAGGGCCAGCCCGTGGACAAGAAAATTGACGAGGCCCTCCAGGACTACCACGCTGACACCGTTATCATCAAGGGCGCCAACGCTTTTGACCTAGACGGCCATGTGGGCGTCATCACCTCCGGTTTTAACGGCGGCACCGTTCCCAACTTCATCGGCTACATGACCAGCAAGGGGCTGAAATACATCTGCCCTGTGGGCTATGAAAAAATGGTTCCCAGCGTTCCCGCCGCCAGCCGCGCCTTGGGCGGAGCCAATCATATTGACATCTCCATGGGCGCCGATCCCGGCTTGTATTGCCTGTCCAGCGCCGATATCGTCACTGAGGTGGAGGCTATCCAAATGATGTTCCACTGTGACGCCAAAGTGGTATGCGCCGGCGGTATCGGCGGCAACGAGGGCGCTCACTACTGGGCCGTGGATGGCGAGGAGGCCGACATCAAGGCTCTGGTGGACTTTCTGGAAAAAAATATCAAAGGCGAGCCCCCGGTCAAGGGAAACAAGGGCAACTGCTCCAACTGCCGCTACCCCGGCTGCCGCTACAATGGCTTGCAGCCCGACCAGCTCCCTGACTGGATGAAGAAAAAGGGAATCGAAAAGTAAATTCAGCCGCGTATCGTTGGCACGCTCTTGTGAAAAATCCGTTTAGGGGGAATCTATGATGAACCTCGGTTTGCAGGATAAAGTGGTCTTATGTATGGCCTCCGCCGCCGGTCTGGGGAAGGGAATTGCCGCGGAACTAGTCCGCGAGGGAGCCCGAGTTATGATCAGCGGCCACAACCTGGACAGACTCCAGGCGGCCCAGGCAGATATCGAGAGCGAGACTGGCCGCCGGCCTGAGATTTGCCTGTGTGATGTGAACAAGGCCGAGGATATTCAAGCCCTGGTGGACCGCACCACCGAGACGCTGGGAGACATCTGGGCGCTGGTGAATATGGGCCCCGGTCCCAAACCCGGCCCCTTCGATTCCCTTGCCGATACCGACTGGGAAAATGCCTTTCAAGCATGCCTGCTGTCCTATGTCCGCACCATCCGCGCCGTACTGCCATCCATGCGCCGGCTGGGCGGGGGCCGGATTCTCAACTCCACCAGTTCCTCTGTCAAGGAATGTCTGGACAATCTGATTCTGTCCAACTCCATGCGCTTGGGCGTGGTGGGCATGAGTAAAACCCTGTCCTCCGAGTTGGGCGGAGAAAACATCCTGATTAATGTCATCGGTCCCGGCCGTATCAGTACCGACCGAATTGCCAGCCTGAACGCTATACGGGCGGAGAAAGCCGGCATTTCGGTAGCCGACTACGAAAAGGAGGATCTGAAATCCTTTCCTCTGGGGCGCTACGGCACTGTGGAGGAGTATGGACGGCTGGCCGTTTTCCTCTGCTCAGCGGCCAACACCTATATCTCCGGTCAAACCATCCTGCTGGACGGCGGCATGACCCGCTCTTATTAAACCAAATCCGTCCCCCACTCAGCCTTCTCTGAGTGGGGGACGGACCATTTTTCCAAATAAAATTATCTCGACGTCTCCCTCCGGAATTTTTCCAGATAGGCGTCCTGGAGCAGCTTCAGCCGCTGGGGGTCCTTTCCGCCAACTGGTATCCAGTCAATGGATTCCACCCGCATGCACAGGGCGCTGGAGCTGGTGACAATGGCCTCATCCGCATTCATCAGCTCCACCATGGAGAAGGGCTCCTCCACCGTGGGAATACCATGTTCTCTGGCCAGAGCTAGCAGATGCTTTCGGGTAATACCGGGCAGAATCAACTCATCGGCGGGAGCGGTGCGCAGCACGCCGTCCTTCAGGATAGAGATGTTACTGTGGGCGCACTCGGTGACTCGGCTGCCCCGGTGGAGCACCGCCTCGTCACAGCCCGCCTCCAGCGCTCTCTGATTGGCCAGAACGCTGGGAATCAGGTTCAGCGTCTTGATATTGCACAGCTTGAAGCGGATGTCCTCCAGCGAGATCAGTTTATAGGGGATATCCATAGACTTCATGACGTGCGGCTTGACAAAAATCATCAGCGAGGGCTCCACCCCCTTAGGGAAAACGTGATTCCGAGGGCTGTTGCCCCGGGTGATCTGCCAATAGAGGAAGTGGACCGGGGACTCCGCCGCCGCGTCGATGACCCTCTGAAGCTCCGCCTTTATTTTCTCCCGCTCCATTTGGAAGGGAATCTCCAGCAGGCGCAGGCTGTTATACATCCGGTCCAGATGGTCCTCAAGCGCAAAGGGCACACGGTTGGCCACACAGGTAGCCTCATAAATGCCGTCCCCAAAATACAGGGCCCGGTCCCCCATTGGCACCTGCATCTCCTCCAGCGGACCTAGTTCTCCGTTATAGTACCCAACATTTTTCCACATAACACATTTCTCCTCCCTGTGTTGTTAATATACGCTGTTTCGTCTCTCCTCAAAGCGCTGATATCTCTTCCACACTGCCCATGCGCACAGTGAGCCGATCAATGCCCCCGCCAGCACATCGGTGGGATAATGGACTCCCACATACAGGCGGGACAGCCCCATCAAAACAGCAAGCACCACAGCGGCGGCCCGTCCCCACCCCCAGGGCAGCGTCCGCATCCAGACCAGTCCCGCCGCGAAGGCGGCACAGGTGTGGCCGGAGGGAAAAGAATTGGGATCTTTTTCCGTCACCAGCGGGGTGAGCGGCAGCGCCAGCCAAGGCCGCGCCCGCTCCACCAAGGGCTTGATGGTAACGTTGGTAATTAGAAGTCCTAATATCATTGCGCACAGGGCCAGCGTACCGGCCCTTCGGGTCGGTTTATACAACAGCATTGCCAGAGACAGCGCAATCCATAAAATACCCGCATCCCCCAGCTTTGTGAACAGAGAGATTATGGGGTCCAGCCAAGGCTGGTGCAGATTTTGGATGGCCAGTAACAGATGTCCGTCCAACTGAAGTAATCCATCTAACATTTCACGCGCCCCTTTTATTATGTAAACTATCCGTCTTGACGTATTGTCGTTCCATGACTATAATAGAAGAAAAGCGGTTCCAAGTCAACCTTGATTTCCACGATTGGGAGGTTCCCTCTTTGAAACAAATTCTCTGCCTGGCCGGCGAGCCCTGGTCAAACATCCTGCCCGGCCGGACGCAACAGCTGGTGTCCCGACTGCGAGACGCGCAGATTCTATACTTCTCCCCAGCCCAGTCCTCCCGGGACAGGTCTTCTCTCAAAAAGGGGCGACAGGTCCGGCCCAATGTGATAGCCTACACCCTGCCCGCCATTCCCTTCCCCATTCCAGAGCGGAATCAATTCTTTTTCCAAATGGCCTGGAAGAAAATCAGTCTCTTCATTCAGAACGCTTCCACCCGACGGCGTTTTATCGAGCCGCTTCTCTGGACCACCCACCCACGGCACATCCATCTTCTGGACAGGCTGGAATATGGCGCGCTGGTCTACGACTGTGACCGGGACTGGACCGGCCTGCCTCCCCACTGGGAGGGAAGTCTGGCCCAGACCTCAGATGTGGTCTTTGCCGCTTCTCCCCAGCTTGCAGACCGGCTGTCCCCTTGCAGCGCCAACATCGCTCTGCTTCCCAACGGTATCAACCTGCCCCTCTTCGACCCCAATACGCCGCACTCCGATCCACTTCCCGGGGTGACAGCCCCTATTTTCGGCTGGAGCGGAACCGTCTGGGCCGAGTTGGACCTGTCCCCGATACTCTATGCCGCCCAAGCCCGGCCTGACTGGGGTTTCCTCCTGCTGGGTGCCGTTGAAAAGGAAAACCCATACCTGTATCGGCTGAACAAACTGTCCAATGTCTTCCTCCCAGGCCCCCGGCCCGCCTCTGAGGTTCCAGATTGGCTCTACCGCTGTCACGTTCTCCTGAACCTGCTCCGAGAGGACCGGCCCTATGACGACGTGGTCTCCCCCCGCATCTATGAATACCTGGCGACCGGAAAGCCGGTTGTGTCCATGCTCTGGCCCGGTCAGGTGGAGCTGTTTCCCGATGTTGTGTACAACGCCCATGACCCGGAGGAATTCGTCACTCTGTGCGCCCACGCCTTGGAAGAGGCTCCAGGCTTTGCGGTCCAGCGGCGGATGGACCGGGCGGCGGAGGCTGCATGGTCCTGCCGCGCCGGCGAAGTAGAACGCATCCTCACCACTGCGGGACTGCTGTAGCCACTCTTTCTTGTACAAGCCTACGAAATTCCTGCTTCCTCTTGCCAAACGACCCACTTTCCTATAAAATGGTATCCTAAGACAGAGAGGGTGACCTGATGTGCAGTGCTTTTTCCAGTTTCGTCATTTTTATGGCCCCATTCCGTCCAAATATGCCCTATAATATATGTTCAGGCTATCTGTATCTCCAGATAGCCTGCGCTTTTTGAAAGAAGGAGTGTTAATTTTGAGAAAAGTTGCCGTCATCATGGGCTCTGACAGTGACTGGCCCGTGGTCAAGGGGGCCTGTCAGCAGCTGGACGAGTTCAGTATCCCCTATGAAGCCCATATCCTCAGCGCCCACCGCACTCCCGCCGCCGCCGCGGAATTTGCCAAAAGCGCCCGCTCCAACGGCTTCGGCGTGCTCATCTGTGCCGCCGGCATGGCCGCCCATCTGGCCGGAGCCTTCGCCGGCAACTCCACCTTGCCGGTGATCGGCATACCCATGAAGGGGGGAGCCATGGACGGGCTGGACGCCCTGCTGGCCACCGTCCAGATGCCCAGCGGCATCCCCGTGGCCACCGTGGCCATCAACGGGGCCAAGAACGCCGCTGTGCTGGCCGCCCAGATTCTGGCGGTGTCCGACAATGAATTGGCCGTCAAACTGGACCAAGCCCGGGAGAAGATGGCCGCTCAGATCGCCGAGAAGGAGGCCAAGCTCCAGGTGGAGTTGGGCTGCTGAGGAGGGTTTGCCAATGTCCAGAGAGGAACTGGCCGAGTTGGTGAAGGCCATCCAGACCGTCCGGGATCCAAAAACCGGGCGGACGCTGACTGAGGCGGAACACACCGCGCTGGTGGTCAAATTCGCGAAAGGCATCCCCCATCCCGGCGGGAGCGACCTGATCTACTATCCCCAGCTCGTCGAGGGCTTCCCGAAGGACCGGGAGCCCACTGCGGATGAGATTGTGGATATGGCCCTCAAGATTGTCTGACAGCAAACAATAACAATGATTTTATTTTAGGAGGAATTTATCATGGAAAAGAATCTCGTTTACACCGGCAAGACCAAGAATGTCTACGCCCTGGACAACGGCAACTATCTGCTCAAGTTTAAGGACGACTGCACCGGCAAGGACGGCGTCTTCGATCCCGGCGAGAACTCTGTGGGCCTGACTATCGACGGAGTGGGCGACGTGAACCTGCGCATGTCTATCTACTTCTTTGAGAAGATCAACGCCGCTGGTATCCGCACCCACTTTGTCTCCGCCGATCTGGAGAACACCACCATGGAGGTGCTGCCCGCCAAGGTCTTTGGCCACGGCCTGGAGGTCATCTGCCGCCACAAGGCGGTGGGCTCCTTCATCCGCCGGTACGGCGAGTATATCGAGGAGGGCGCCGACCTGCCCGCCTACGTGGAGACTACCTTCAAGAACGACGAGAAGGGCGACCCCCTGGTGACCAAAGACGCCCTGGTGGCCCTGGGCGTAATGACCGAGTCCCAGTACGACGACATCAAGGACATGACCCAGAAAATCACCAAGATCGTGGCCGACGACCTGAAAGAGAAGGGCCTGGTCCTCTACGACATCAAGTTCGAGTACGGCTACGACGCCGACGGCAAGGTGATGCTCATTGACGAGATCGCCTCCGGCAACATGCGGGTGTACAAGGACGGGCAGTATATCGACCCCATGACCCTGTCCAAGCTGTTCTTCGCCTGATTGCTCGGGAGGAACACCCATGGATCTCAGCATCATCGGCGGCCAGGACGGCCCCACTGCGGTTTTGACATCCGGCGGTCCCGCCGGGCTTATCCTCACGCTGCTCCTCATCGCGGCGGCCGCAGGCGCGGCCATCTGGCTCTTTTTCCGCAGACGTAAGAAATAAGGAGGCTCTATCATGGGCGGTTTTTTTGGGGCTGTCTCCCAGCGGGACGTCTCCCTTGATATCTTTTTCGGGGTGGACTACCACTCCCACTTGGGCACCCGCCGGGGCGGCATGATTATCCATGACGTCAAGGACGGCTTCCAACGGCAGATCCATTCCATTGAAAACACCCCCTTCCGCACCAAGTTCGAGAAGGACCTTTCCAGCTTCCACGGCGCCTCCGGCATCGGCTGCATCAGCGACACCGACCCCCAGCCCCTGCTGGTCCGCTCCCATCTGGGGCTGTACGCCATCACCACCGTGGGCATCATCAACAACGCCGAGGAGCTGGTGGAACAGTATTTCTCCGACCACGGCCACCAGTTTATGGCCATGAGCTCCGGCAAAATCAACTCCACCGAGCTGGCCGCCGCCCTCATCAACCAGAAAAACGACCTGGTTTCTGGCATCCTCCACGCCCAGGAGGCCATCAACGGCTCCCTCACCCTGCTGATCCTCACCGACCAGGGGGAGATCATCGCCGCCCGGGACCGGGTGGGCCGCCTGCCCGTCCTCATCGGCAAAAACGGACAGGGGCACTGTGTCTCCTTCGAGTCCTTTGCCTACCACAAGCTGGGCTATGAGGACGCCTACGAGCTGGGCCCCCGGGAGGTCGTCCGCATCCGGGCCGAGGGCGTCGACGTCCTCTCCCCCGCCGGGGAGGAAATGAAAATCTGCGCCTTCCTGTGGACCTACTACGGCTATCCCAACTCCAACTACGAGGGGGTCAACGTGGAGCTGATGCGCTACCACAACGGCGCGGTTATGGCCCGGGACGAGAAAAAACGGGGTTCGCTGCCTGATGTGGACTATGTAGCCGGCGTCCCAGACTCCGGCATCCCCCACGCCATCGGCTACGCCAACGAGAGCGGCGTCCACTTCGCCCGGCCCTTCATTAAATACACCCCCACCTGGCCCCGGTCCTTTATGCCCACAAACCAGGACGTGCGCAACCAGGTGGCGAAAATGAAGCAGATCCCAGTCCCCGAGCTGATTCAGGGCAAGAAGCTGCTCTTTGTGGACGACTCCATCGTCCGGGGCACCCAGCTGCGGGAGACGGTGGAGTTCCTCTACGAGTCCGGCGCGAAAGAGGTGCACATGCGCTCCGCCTGCCCCCCCATCATGTACAGCTGCAAGTATCTGAACTTCTCCCGGGGCAACTCCGATATGGACCTTCTGGCCCGGCGCACCATCCAGGAGCTGGAGGGCGACGAGGGCCAGAAGCACCTGGAGGAGTACGCCGACCCCTCCTCCCGCCGGGGCCAGTGCATGCTGAAAACCATCTGTGAGCGGTTCGGCTTCGACTCCCTGGGCTACCAGTCCCTGGAGGGCGTGCTGGAAGCCATCGGCATTGATAAGGACAAGCTGTGTACCTACTGTTGGAGCGGGAAGGAGTAGGGCTTGTTTGAAAAATGTCAATACGCCCAAGCGGCGGTCCTTTTCCCACCATACTGCCCCAATTTTTCTTGAAATACATCCAGTATTCCTGCGAAAAATTGTGTTTG
>CATKHE010000096.1 GCA_949747935.1 uncultured Eubacteriales bacterium | reverse complement strand
GCTGGCGGCGGCGACAGAGCAGTTTAACGCCTCGGGGGACGCGGTGTCGCGGATGACCATGGAACTGGCCCAGGTGAAGGTGGATACTGTGAGGCGCAACCTGTCTCTGGTTACCAAAACGGCCAGAGAGACGGAGAAGCAGTTTACCAAGCTGGGGGAGAGCTCCCGAAAATCGGGCGAGTGCATGAAGCTGGACGCCGAAGGGGTAGTAAGGGCAATATCCACAAGCGGCTTTAAAGATGTGTTGGTCGATTTTGGAAAATCCATATCCACTGCCTGGGTGGGTTCTGCATTTGGGAGCGAGGCCAGCAATCTGTTCTCCAGCGCTTTGGGCGGAATTGGCAGCGGCGCAATGCTTGGTACAATGCTCTTTGGCCCTGGGCTGGGAACAGCAGCAGGTGCGGTGGCAGGCGGACTTGTTGGCGGATTCAGCGGCGGCCTCCAAAACCAACAGGCCCGGGACGACGCATTCAAAAGCTACTATACCGGCCTGTACGATACCGCCAACGCGGAGACAGCCCAGAGCATTGCCTCGGGCAGCGGATATATTCCGTCCACCTCCTCAAAGCGGTCCCGAAAGTCCTTCCAGATATCCCGTCCGATGCCGATAAAGCGATAGGCATCCGGATCCTTGACAAAATAAGGACCCGCCGCCCCGGAACGGACATAGACCGGGGCATAGCTGTTGACCTGGAAAAAGCGGCGCAGGCCGTCGGCGTGGTCATAGTGGCCGTGGGACAGGGCGGCCAGCTCCACTCCGGACAGATCCACCCCCAGAGCCTGGGCATTGTCGGCAAATTTTCCCGAGGACCCGGCGTCCAGCAGCAACTTCTTCCCCCGGTAGTCGATATACAGGGACAGGCCGTGCTCTGGCACCAGGCCGCAACCCTCCAGGGCGGTGTTTTCCATCAAAACAGTAACCTTCACAGGGGATTCCTCCTTATTATCAAGCCCGCGTCAGGTCCCGGACCCATTTCCCGGAACGCAGACGGTGGATACCTACGAAAAATTTTACAGCCTGCTCCAGCGGGAATGCCAGATAGACCCAGAAGACGGTAGTTTTCAGCACCAGGCCGCACAGGGCGGCGTAGGGGATGGCCACCCCCCACAGTGGGCCAGTGTCGATGAGAGTGGCCGCCTTCACGTCTCCCCCGCCCCGGAGGACGCCCACGATGTTCACCGTATTGAAGTCCTTCAGCGGCATAGCCAGAGCCATCATCGTCATCATCATGGAGGCCACTGAGGCCGCCCCGGGGGACAGTTTAAACAGAGGATACACCCAGGCCGGGGCGGCGAACCAGACAAAGGCCAGCAGCAGGCCGCCCAAAACGGTCCCGCAGACCACCGACAGGGTGTTCAGCGCCTTGCCCACGTCCAGCAGCCTGTTCTGCCGGCCCGCGCCGATTTCCCGGCCGATGATGATGGCCGCCGTGGAGGACAGGCCGAAGGAGACCACCATAACAATTTTTTCCATGTTGCCGGCGATGGTGTAGGCGGCCAGAATCTCGGTGCTGCCCGCCATATGGCCCATAATAGTGGGAAAAACGGAGGTGCCCAGCCCCCACATGGTCTCGTTGCACACCACCAGGCCGCCGTATTTCAGAAAACGGCGGGTCATGTCCAGTCCAGGCCTGAGCAGCAGGTGGAGATGGACCCGGAAAAACCGGTTTTTCATCATATGGACGATGACAATGGCGATCTCCAGCAGCCGGGCGATGAGGGTGGCTGTCGCCGCTCCCCGAACCCCCAGTGCGGGAGCCCCCAGTTTGCCGAAGATGAGCACCCAGTTGAGGAAGGTATTGATGGCCATGGAGGCCACCAGAATATACAGTCCCAGTTTGGGCCGCTCCATGCTGCGGTAGGCGGCCACATACATCATGGTGAAAGCGTTGCACACATAGGAGAACCCGGCGATGGAGCCGTACTGGGCGGCCAGGGCGATCACCTCCGGCTCGTTGCCGAACAGGCTGAGAAATTCCACCGGGCACACCAGCAGCACTCCGGCAAAAATCAGGGACACCGTCAGCACCACCCACAGGGCCACTCCCAGCACCCGGTTGATGGACTCCATCTCCTGCTTGCCCCAGTACTGGCTCACCAGCACGGAGGAGCCGCTCTGCACGCCAAAAATGAACATTTGTAAGGCAAACAGGGGGATGTTGGCCAGCGTCACCGCCGCCATGGGGACCTCCCCCAGCATGCCCACCATAAAGGTGTCCGCCATGCCCAGGGCGCTGGTGATGAGATTTTGCAGTACGATGGGCATGGCCAGCAGGACCACCTGCTTGTAAAATCCCGGTTTTTGTTTCATGTATGCGAACATTGGAAACTGCTCCTCGATCTGGTATTGTTTTGTGTGTAAGGCATCCAGTTACGACATCGCCGTAAACAGCTGCTCCTTTGCCCCCTTCAAGCCGTCAATGAGGGCATCCACATCCTCCCGGGACGTGTCGTAGGAGAAGCTCACCCGCAGGGCGCCGTCCAGCAAAGCTTTGGGCAGCTTGAGGGCGGCGAAGACGTGGCTGGGCTTCCCCCGGTGGCAGGCTGAGCCGGAGGAGAGGTACACCCCCCGGTCGCTCAGGAAACGGACCACCACCTCGCTCTTGTAGCCAGGCAGGGAAATAGGCAGGATGTGGGGCGCGCCGTCAGAGGCCAGCACCTCCGCCTCGGGGAGTTCCCGGACCAACCGGTCAATGGCATAGTTTTTCAGCTGCGCCATGCGGGCAGTGTCCTCCCGGAAGGAGAAGTCTCCCAGCCGGGCAGCAGCGGCGAAGGCGGCGATTTGGGATGTGGCCTCGGTGCCCGAGCGGTAGCCCCCCTCCTGTCCCCCACCCCGGATAAGGGGGGGCAGCTTCAGGCCCCTTCGTACATACAACGCCCCTACCCCCTTGGGGGCGTGGATCTTGTGGCCGCTGACAGACAGCAGGTCCACCCCCAGCTCTTTCGGCGTAAAGGGGACCTTTAAAAAGCCCTGGACCGCGTCGCAGTGGAGCAGGGCGGGACAACTCGCCGCTTTGATGGCTTGGGCCATCTCCGCCACGGGCAGGACGGTCCCCAGCTCGTTGTTCACCAGCATCATGGACACCAGGACTGTGTCAGGCCGGAGGGCGGCCGCCGCTTGAGCAGGGTCGATGTTACCCTGGCGGTCGGGCCGGAGGTAGGTCACCTCGTACCCCTGCCGCTCCAGAGCCTTCACTGGCTCCAGCACGGCGGCGTGCTCAATAGCGGTAGTCACAATATGTTTTCCCGCCCGACGGTTCCGCTCCAGCGCCCCGGCGATGGCCCAATTGTCGCTCTCCGTGCCGCAGGAGGTAAAATAGATCTCCTCTGGCCCGCAGCCCAGGGCGCCGGCCAGGCCGGCCCGCCAGAGCTTCATCTGTTCCGCCGCCTGCCGCCCCAGAGCGTACTGAGACGACGGGTTTCCCCAGCCCGCGGTCATGGCCTCCAGCGCCGCCTGGGCGGCCTCGGCCCGTACAGGCGT
>CATKHE010000095.1 GCA_949747935.1 uncultured Eubacteriales bacterium | reverse complement strand
TCCATCAGGCCGCCCGGGCGGAGAAGCCCGACGCGGTGGTCATCGGCGAGGTGTGGGAGGACGGGTCTACCAAGGTGGCCTACGGCGTGCGCCGCAAGCACATCCTGGGGGGACACTGCGACGGGCTGATGAACTACCCCCTGCGCTCCGCTATCCTCTCCTACTTCCAGGGGGGTGGGGCGGAGGCCTTTGTGGAGGGAATGGAGACCATCCGGGAGAACTACCCCGCTTTCGCTTTCTACTCCGCCATGAATTCCCTGGACACCCACGATACGCCCCGCTGCCTCACCCTGCTGGGGGCCGGGGGAGAGTATCGGGACCAGACCAAGGAGTGGCGGGCCCGGTTCCACCTGTCCCCCAAGCAGCTTCAGCGGGGACGCGCCCTGCTGAAGGCCGCCGCACTGCTGCTGTTCTGTTTTCCCGGCTCCCCCACGGTATACTACGGGGACGAGGTGGGGATGGAGGGCTTTGAGGACCCCTTCAACCGGCAGACCTACCCCTGGGGCTGTGAGGACAGGGAGCTGCTGGACTGGTATCGGGCTCTGGGCCGGCTGCGCGGGCGCTGGCAGGCCCTGCGCCGGGGCGCCATCCGCTACCTCCGCGGGAAAGGCCCCCTGCTGGCCTTTGTCCGGGAGACGGAGGGGGAGCGGCTGCTGTGCGCCTTCAACGCCGGGGACGGGGAGCAGACCTTCACCGCCGACGAGGGCAGGCTCTACCCCCTGTTGGGACAGGCGGAGCTCACCCAGGAGGAGGAGCTGTACGCCATCACCCTCCCGCCCCGCTCGGGGGCGGTGTTTCTGGCGAAATGACCGCCCGCTGAGCGCGGCGGTGCTCCACAAAATTTCTTTGTCAAAAACATAAAAAATCTGTGTTTCACTTTTGGGACGCTTTATATTACTATGGGAGCACGAGAGACGCGGCCCCGCCGGGGCGCGTCCACGGTGGAAATTTGACAGGAAGAAAGGGAGTATCGCTATGAGCTGCAAAGTACTGCTGCCCCAGCCTATCCTGCCTGAGGGCTACGCCTTCCTCCGGGAGCGGGGCTTTCAGGTGGTGGACGGACGGGGCTTTACCGAGGAGGACATCCTGGCCGACATCCCCGACTGCGACGCCATGATCGTCCGCACCGCCAAGATTACCGGCAGGATCCTGGACGCCGCCCCCAAGCTGAAAATCATCGCCCGCCACGGCGCGGGGTATGACGGGGTGGACCTGGAGGGGGCCCGGCGCAACAGGGTGCTGGTGACCACCGCCGGGGGGGCCAACGCCGTCTCGGTGGCGGAGCTGGCCATCTTCTATATGCTCTACTGCTCCCGGCGCTTCAAGGCTGTAATGGCCCACTGCCGGGAGGACTACCGCTACGCCAAGATGGGGATCACTAAGACCGAGCTGGAGGGCAAGACCCTGGGCCTCATCGGCACGGGCAACATCGGCAGGCTGGTGGCCAAAAAGGCGGCCTTGGGCTTCGACATGAAGGTTCTGGCCTACGACCCCTTTGCCCGCGACCTCCCCGAGTACATCCAGCTGGTGGAGGACCGGGATGTCATCTTCCGGGAGAGCGACTATGTCTCCCTCCACGTCCCCGCCACCAGGGAAACCATCCACTCGGTGAGCGACCGGGAGTTCGGCCTGATGAAGGAGACCGCCTTCCTGATCAACACCGCCCGGGGCTCCATTGTGGACGAGCCTGCCCTGATTCGGGCTCTGGAGGCCAAGCAGATCGCCGGAGCCGGCCTGGACACGGTGGAGCAGGAGCCCTTCGACCCGAAAAATCCCCTGCTGGACATGGAGAATGTTTTGGTGGCCCCCCACATCGGCGGGGCGACCAGGGAGGCCTCCACCCGGTCCTCCGTGGCCTGTGCCCAGGCCATTGACGACTTCTTCGCCGGCCGCACCCCCAAATTTATCGTCCCCGAGCTGCGGGACCTGGCAGAGTAAAATATTTCACCGTGCGGGGCGGCTGGCCGCCCCGCACGGCTTTGTTCATCGATCCTTCAAATTTATATTGCTAAAAGCTCGTTGATGTAGTATAATTGTGATTGGAAAAGCCCATGGGCTTTTCTGTCCTCCCATCGGGAGGACAGAAGTCCCTTCCGGGTCTGATTTTCCGCTCAAATTTAAGTGCGAAAAGGAGAAAGAAAATGAAAAGACTGTTAGCGGTAATGCTGAGCGCGGCGATGACGCTGTCCATGCTGGCGGGCTGCGGCAACGGCGACGACGGCGGCAAGAGCGGCGGAAACACCTCCGGCTCCGGCGGGCAGCAGGAGCAGAAGCCCTCCCGGGGCAACGTGATCCTCACCTTCGGCACCGGCGACACCGGCGGCTCCCTCTACCCCGCCGGCGCGGCCCTGTCTCAGCAGTGGAACAACAACATCCAGGGCATGAAGTGCAACACCCAGACCTCCACCGGCTCCTTCCAGAACGTACAGGACGTGGCCTCCGGCGAGGTCGACGTGGCCGTGGCCACCGCCGACGTGGTGCTCAACGGCTACAGCGGACAGGGCAAGTTTGAAACCGCTCTGGACAACGTCCGGGTCATCGGCGCGGTGTACACCTCCGTGTCCAGCGGCGTGGCCCTGAAGGGCTCCGGTCTGGAGTATGTCCACGACCTGAAGGGCAAGCGCGTGGCCGTGGGCCCCGCCGCCTCCGCCACCGAGAACTCCTGCCTGGACGCCTTCAAGGTGATGGGGATTGATTCCGCCAACACCAGCCTGGAGAACCTGGGCCTGGGCGACGGCGCCGACGCCGTGGGCGACAACATCCTGGACGCCGCCTTCGGCTTCGCGGGCCTGCCCATCGGCGGACAGCTGAATCTGGCCGCCACCAAGGAGATCGTGGTCCTGGACTATACCCAGGAGGAGATCGACCAGATTCTGGCCGGCAACGCCGCCTACATCCAGTCCACCATCCCCGCCGGGACCTACACCGGACAGGACAAGGAGACCATGACCTTCGGCGTGAAGTGCCTGATCATCGTCAGCGCCGACATGGACGAGGACCTGGTCTATGATATGTGCAAGGTGATGAACGAGGGCTCCGCCGACCTGGCCGCCGGCAACGCCCTGCTCAGCCCCATGACCGACCCCTCCTTCCTGTGCAACGACATGCCCATCCCCCTGCACGACGGCGCCGTGAAGTACTTCACCGAGCTGGGCACCCTCAAGTAAAAGCGTCTGACAGCCTTCGCGATATCCCGCCTGTGAAAGCGCCGGAGCTGGAGCTGGCACGTTCAGCTTCAGCTCCGTTTTTTCATCGCTGAGAAGAGAATGAAATGGAGAGAAAGGATATCTTCTATGGCAGAAAAAGAGTACCAAGAGATCGACGTATCCTCACTGGACAGTGAGCTGGCCGCCGCCAAGACCCTGGAGGAGGGCAAGGGCAACCTGTACATCAGGATCGCCGCCGTGGTGGCCTTCTTTATGACCGCCTTCCACATCTTCACCGGACAGCGGGGCCTGTATGACTATGTGACCCAGCGGGGCATCCATCTGTGCTTCGCGCTGACGCTGATCCTGCTGACCCAGCCCCTTTACAAGCACTTTTTCAAGGACAAATTCGCCGGCAGCAAGGCCTTCCGGGCCGTCTGCCGGGCCATTGACATCGCGCTGATCGTCCTGGCCTGGGTGGCCTGGTGGATGGCCCAGGACGAGGTCCACCACTTGGCCGACCGGCTGAGCAAGACCACCTGGATGGCCACCTTCGCCGGCGCGGCCCTGACCATCCTCACCCTGGAGTGCGCCCGCCGGGTCCTGGGCTATATCATGCCGGTGCTGGCGGTGATCTTCATCGCCTACGCCCTGGCCGGCGCCCATCTGCCCATGGCCGTGGCCCACCGGGGCTACTCCCTGGAGCGCATCTTCAAGTTCCTGGCCACCGACCTGGACGGCCTGTTTGGAAACACCATGAGCGTGTCCGCCTCGGTGATCTTCATGTTCGTCATGTTCGGCTCCTTCCTGGAGGCCTCGGGCTGCTCGGAATTTATCAACAGGATTGCCATCTCCCTGACGGGCAGAATCAAGAGCGGCCCCGCCCTGTCCGCTGTGGTGGCCTCCGGCCTGATGGGCTCCATCAACGGCTCCGCCGTGGCTAACGTGGTGGGCACCGGCACCTTTACCATCCCTCTGATGAAGTCCCGGGGCTATAAGGCCCCCTTCGCCGGCGGCGTGGAATCGGTGGCCTCCACCGGCGGACAGATCCTGCCCCCGGTCATGGGCTCGGGCGCCTTCCTGATGGTGGCCTTCACCGGAGAGAGCTATATCAACATCGTCATCGCCGCGGTGATCCCGGCGCTGCTGTACTACTGGGGCTGCGCCTCCGCCGTCATCTCGCAGTCGGAGCTGGCCAACGTGACCAAGATGGACCCTAAGGACATCCCCAAGAGCCGCGATGTGCTGAAAAGCGGGTGGATTTATCTGCTGATCCTGGGCGTGCTGCTGTACTGCCTGCTGGTGGCGCAGTACTCCCCCCTGTACTCCGCCCTGTGGGCCACCTACGCCGTGCCGGTGGTCATGCTCTTTGACAAGCAGAAGCGCTTCCGCATCAAGGACATTATCCCCGCCATGGTCAAGTCCGCCTTCGGCGCCATCTCCATCGTCATCGGCTGCGCCTGCGCCGGCATCGTGGTGGGCATGGTCTCCCTGACGGGCATCGGCGTGGTGTTCGGTGACATGATGATCCAGGCGGCCCACCAAATGCTCTTCCCCTCCCTGGTGTTCACCGCCATCACCTGTATCATCCTGGGCATGGGCCTGCCCACCACCGCGGCCTATGTGATCGCCTCCTCCATCCTGGCGCCCTCCCTGATGAAGCTGAATCTGTCCCCCCTTACCGCCCACCTGTTCGTGTTCTACTTCGCCTGTCTGTCCGCCATCACGCCCCCTGTGGCCCTGGCGGCCTACGCCGGCGCGGGCATTGCCAAGTGCAGCCCCATGACAACGGCCATAGAGGCCTGTAAGCTGGGCTTCGCGGGCTTTATCGTCCCCTTCGCCTTCTGCTACAACTCGGCTATGATGATGCAGGGGTCGCCCCTGGAGATCGTCACCGTCTTTATCAGCGCCTTTGTGGGCGTGACCATCATGTCCACCGGCTTCCAGGGGTGGCTGCTGTGGCGGCTGAATATCCTGGAGCGCCTGATCTTTGTGGCCGGCGGCATGCTGATGTTTGTGCCGGGCACCGTCACCGACCTGGCCGGACTGGCCATCATCGCGGCCATGCTGGTGTTCAACATGAAAAAGTGGAGAGGCGGACGAGCGGCCGCCTGATCCCATAAAAAGGCCGCCGGTTCTCTGAGACCGGCGGCCTTTTCGCCGCGGAAGGGAAAATCAGCCCTTGCCTTTCACGAGAAACAGCATTATGATAGAGATATCTGATCGACCGGGAGGTGGCGGGATGCCAAACCGTCCAACGCTGAAGACCATCGGGCAGCTGGCCGGGCTGTCTCACGTGGCGGTGTCCAAGGCCCTGCGGGACGCCCCGGATATTTCCGCGGCCACCAAGGAGCGGGTGAAAAAAATCGCCGAGGAGCTGGGCTATACCCCCAACGTGGCCGCCCGGAATCTCTATCTCCAGCGGACAAGCACCATCGGGATGGTGGTCCCGGCCATGGGCGGCAGCACGGCCTATGACCTGATTTTCAATGAGGTCAGCGCGGCGGCGGCGGCGAAGGGCTTCTGCGTTATGCTGGGCAGCAGCCACCGCAGCCTGGAGCTGGAGGAGCGCCACTGCCGCATGATGGTGGGCAACCAGGTGGGGGCGCTCATCGTGGCCGCCTGCGGCAGCGAAACGGCCCACATCAAGGCCGCCTGCGGGCCCACCCCCGTCATCTTCATCGGCGGAAAAACCGGCCCGGAGGAGCGGTACGCCCTCCTGTGCGATTACCGCAGCAGCGCTGCTCGGGCGGTGGAGTACCTGACCGGTCTGGGCCACCGGGACATCGCCCTGCTCACCTACGAGCCGGAGAACCTCACCATCCGGCAGAAGGAGGAGGGTTTCGCCCGGGCCATGAGGGAGCGGGAGCTTGCGCCCAGGATCCTCCGGACGGGTCACGCCGGCGACGCAATACGGGCCGGGATGGAGGGGGTGGAGCGGCTGGCGGAGGGAGGAGCCCTGCCTACCGCTCTGTGGTGCGCCAGCGACTACATGGCCATCGGCGCCATGAATGCCCTGAGACGCCGGGGCCTGTCCGTCCCCGGGGACGTCTCGGTGATGGGCCACGACGACCTGTATTTTGATCTCTATCCCGACATCAGCCTGACCACCTTTCACACCCCCATGGAGGAGATTGGCAGGGCGGCGGTGGAGCTGGCCATTGCTCTGATGGAGGGGGACGG
>CATKHE010000094.1 GCA_949747935.1 uncultured Eubacteriales bacterium | reverse complement strand
TGACAGAGCCAATGCTCCAGGGCTTGCTTTAACTGGATATCGTCCTGATAAACAAGATTTGCCGTCTGCCCACCATAGCCCATTTGAACAAGCAACTGATGAAATCCCACATATTTCCCGTCGTAGTCCTTTCCGATAAAGAGAAAGCGCCGGAAGTTCCGCTCCAGCAGGTGGGCCGCAACCATTGCTCCGGCCTGGGCATGATCCACATACACCGAATCCAAGCCCTCGGCCCGGCGGGTAACGGCGACAATGGGGACATCCAGTTTTTTGACGTATTCCTTCCACTCGGCGCTGGTTTCCCGGATGGGAACCGCCAGGACACCGTCCACTCGATAGCGGCGCACCACATCCAGATACTCCTGTTCATTCTGAGGGCTGTAGTCGCTGTTGAACAGGATGATGCTGTACCCGCGTTTCCGGGCCGCTGTCTCGATCTGTTTGGCCAAGTCAGCAAAAAAGCCGTTGGAGATGTCGGTAACCAGTACGCCTAAAAGCTGGGTTTTGCTGCCCTGCAGTCCTTTTGCTAAGGCATTGAACTGATAGTCGTGTTCTTTTGCACAGGCTAATACCCGTTCCCGAATTTCTGGCGCTACTGTTTGGCTGCCATTGAGCACTCGGGATACTGTGGGCTGGGATACGTGGGTCAGTTTTGCGATTTCAGTCATTGTAATCATAGTAAATACCGTGTGAATTCGTATTCTTGAGGATGAACATAATATAGCATGTATTCAATCGGGGTTCAATTCGCAGAGCACATAAATTTTTGAACAGTTTTTTGGTGATTTCGCCGGATCAAGTGCAGCGAACGAAAATCAGATATCATTCGCCTCGCCGCAAGCGGCAAGGCTCACTCACTCCGCTGTTCCTCCTCTCCAAACCGCAACCGCTTCGCTGGGTTGCGGTTTGGTTATGAGCGGCGGCTTGTTACCCTCTGGACATCAGCGAGGCCAACAGCGGCGCGCAGGCTGTCACGCTGAGTGTGCGCTGTCACTGCTGAGCGCGAGTGCCTTTGCGACCCGCTGCCGTATCCATCTCTGTCCCAGAAAAAACAGACAGCGCTGCCCGCTCCGCGCAGGAACGGCTCGGCGCTGTCTGGAATTTGGTTTTTGATTCCGCTATTCAAAAGTCGCCTGAGAGATGTCTATGCTCTGGCCGCTGCGGTTGTCAATGTCGGTGCCATTGTGGGAGAAGACGCTCTCATGGAAGCTGATGGTCACATCCACCGGCGTTCCCTCCCAGAGGATGGCGGTATCGTTTTCCGTGAAGTGGTTGCCGGTAAACAGAGAGTGGCTCACATTGCTCTGGCTGGCGTTGAAGTGGAAGCCCACCGCGTTGTCCGCAAACTCACAGTAGCGGAAATTCAGCCAGGAATGGCCGTGGGCCAGCACGGCGGTTTTCCAGCCAATGAAGGTGCAGCCCGTCAGGTGGACCCGGGCGGC
>CATKHE010000093.1 GCA_949747935.1 uncultured Eubacteriales bacterium | reverse complement strand
TAAGGTAGCCAAGAAAAAATCCGCCAAGGCCAGCGACCGGCCCGGCGTCACCCGGGGCAAGCAGTGGGTCCATGTGGACCAGGGCCTGGACCTGCTGGACACCCCCGGCATCCTCTGGCCCAAATTTGAGGACGAGGTCACCGGGCTGCACCTGGCCTTCACCGGTGCGGTGAAGGACGAGATCATGGACGTGGAGACCCTGGGCTGTCACTTCATGGCCCTGCTGGGGGAGCGCTACCCCCAGGCGCTGGTGGACGGCTACAAGCTCACCGAAGTCCCCGGCCGGGAGGAGGGGGAGAACGATGTAGCCTGGGGCTACCGTCTCCTCCAGACCTGCGCCGCCCGCCGGGGGATGCGTGTCTCGGGCAACGAGCTGGACACCGAGCGCATGGCCCGGGTTCTCCTGGATGAGTACCGGGGGGGCAAGCTGGGGCGGTTTACCCTGGAGGTACCGCCTGTCACGACATGATGCTATGACATCATGTGGGGCAAAAGCTCTGCCCTTGCTTTCTGAACAAAAGCAGAAACCTGTCCCAGGCAAGGGCAGAACCCTTGCCCTACATTACATACAAGGAGGAACGACCTTGGATTTCTGGCAATACGAAAGGGAAGCGATGGCGGAGGGCCGTGCCCTTATCTGCGGCTGTGACGAGGCGGGGGCGGGACCGCTGGCGGGGCCGGTGTACGCGGCGGCGGTGATCCTGCCCTTTGGAGCGGACATCCCCGGCCTGGACGACTCCAAGAAGCTGACCGGGAAAAAGCGGGAGGCCCTGTTCCCGGTGATCCAGGAGAAGTCTCTGGCCTGGTCAGTGGCCTTCGTGGAGGCAAAGGTGATCGACGAGACAGACATCCTGAGCGCCCGAATGAAGGCCATGCAGCTGGCCATTGACGGCCTGTCTCAGAGGCCGGACTTCGTCTTGATCGACGGCAACCGAGACAAGGGGCGGTCCGCCGCCATCACCGCCCCGCACCGCTGTTTGGTGAAGGGGGACAGCCTGTCTGCATCCATCGCGGCGGCCTCTATTTTGGCCAAGGTGAGTCGGGACCGGTACATGGTGGAGATGGCGGCAAAGTACCCGGAGTACCGCTTCGACCGTCACAAGGGCTATGGCACCAAACTCCACTATGAGCTGCTGGCCCAGTACGGTCCCAGCCCCATCCACCGCCGGAGCTTTTTGAAAACGGCCAAACTGCCCGTGGACAGGAAGCAGACACAATGAGCGGACAGGAGAGTCGCCTGCTGGGCCGGTGGGGGGAGGACCAGGCGGCTGCTTATCTGCGCAGCAAGGGTTTTGAGCTGCGGGGAGCCAACTGGAGCTGCCGCTTCGGAGAGATTGATCTGATTGCCGCCGACGGTACCTGCCTGTGCTTTGTGGAGGTCAAGCTGCGCAAAAACGCCGTCTACGGCTCGGCGGCCGAATTTGTAGACCGGCGTAAGCAGAAGAGGCTGCGGGCCTGCGCGGAGCTCTATCTGCTTCAACACCCCACTGACCTCCAGCCCCGGTTTGACATTGTCGAGGTTTACGCCCCACAGGGGACAGCGACAGACAGACCGGAGATTTTCCATCTGGAAAACGCTTTTTGACTGCAAAATCCCTTGACCTTATGGGAAAAAGCTGGCATAATGGGAGCCAACATCACAACGACAAGGAAGGATCGTCTATGCGTTACATCAGCACAAGGGACAACACCATCCATTATTCTGCATCTCAGGCTATCGCTCAGGGGCTGGCGAGAGACGGCGGCCTGCTGACTCCGTTCTATATCCCCAAGCTGCCGGGAAAGGCGCTGGAGGACATCAGGGACATGGCCTATCAGCAGCGGGCGGTATACATTATGAAGATGTTCCTGGAGGAGTTCTCTGTCAAGGAACTGACAGACTTTGCCAATGCGGCCTACAGCCCGGACAAGTTTGACACGCCGGCGGTGGCTCCGGTCCATACGGTGGACGGGAATACGCACTGCCTGGAGCTGTGGCACGGGCCCACCTGCGCGTTTAAGGACATGGCGCTTCAGATGCTGCCTCACCTGCTCACCGCCTCCTTGACCAAGACGGAGGAGGACAAGACGGTGTGCATTCTGGTGGCCACCTCCGGAGATACGGGAAAGGGGGCCCTGGAGGGCTTCCGGGATGTGCCCCGGACCAGAATTTTGGTCTTCTATCCCAAGGACGGGGTGTCTGAGGTCCAGGAGCTCCAGATGGTCACCCAGGAGGGGGACAATGTAGGGGTTTGCGCTGTGATGGGCAACTTTGACGACGCCCAGACTGGCGTGAAGCGGCTGTTTTCCGATGAGGCGGTCCGGCAGGAGTTGGCTGGCAAGGGCTGTTTCTTCTCCTCCGCCAACTCCATCAACTGGGGCCGTGTACTGCCCCAGATCGTATACTATATCTCCGCCTACTGTGATCTGCTTCGGGACGGAAAAATCACTCAGGGGCAGCCGGTGAACATCTGCGTGCCCACCGGAAACTTCGGCAACATTCTGGCCGCCTACTATGCCCGGGAGATGGGGCTGCCCATTGATCAGCTCATCTGCGCCTCCAACAGCAACAATGTCCTCACCGACTTTATCCGGGAGGGGATCTACGACCGGAACCGGACCTTCCATAATACTATGTCTCCCTCTATGGACATCCTGATTTCCTCCAATCTGGAGCGGCTGCTGCTGGCCTTGACCCAGGACACAGAGGAAGTCAAGAGATATATGGCTCAATTGGCGGAGACCGGTCGGTATCAGGTGAGTGACAGCGTGAAAACCAAGCTTCAAAAGCGATTTAAGGGCTATTTCTGCGACGACAAGGAGACCCAGCGGATGATTCGGGCTGTGTATGAGAAACACGGCTACCTGATCGACACCCACACCGCTGTGGCCTTCTCCGCTCTGGAGCAGTACCGCCGGGAAACAGAGGACGGCGCCCCGGCCATTGTGGCCTCCACCGCCAGTCCCTTCAAATTCTGCGCCAGCGTGCTGGAGGCCCTGGGGGAGACCGCCCCGGCTCACGGCCTGGACGCCTTGGATCAGCTTTCCACCAGGACTGGTCAGCCCGCTCCCGCTCCGTTGTCCAAGCTGCGGGACAAGTCCGTTCGCTTCAGCCAGGTGGTGGAAAAGGATCGTATGGCGGATGCGGTGCGGTCCCTGCTGGGGTGAGCCCATGGCCCTGTATGCCATTGGAGACACGCACCTGTCCCTGTCCGGAAACAAGCCCATGGACGTGTTCGGCGGGGGCTGGACCGGCTATGTGGACAAGCTTCGGGAGGGGTTTGCCGCTGTGAACCCGGAGGATACCGTTGTCATCTGCGGGGATGTGTCCTGGGGGATGAGCCTGGAGGAGGCGAAGGAAGATTTTGCCTTTCTGGACGCCCTGCCCGGAGGGCGAAAGCTACTGCTCAAGGGGAACCATGACTACTGGTGGATGACCGCCGCCAAGATGAAAACCTTTTTTCAGGAAAACGGTTTTTCTACCTTGGATATCCTCCACAACAACTGCCATTTCTATGGGGACACGGCCCTGTGCGGCACACGGGGCTGGTTCTATGAGGAGGACCGGGGGGAGCACTCCGCCAAAATCTTTAACCGGGAGCTGATCCGACTGGAGGCCTCCCTGAAAGCGGCGGGAGAGCGGGAGAAGCTGTGCTTTCTCCACTATCCGCCCCTGTACCAGGGCTACCGCTGTCAGGAGATCATCGACCTATTGAAAAAATACGCGGTGAAGCTGTGCTGCTACGGCCACCTTCACGGGGGGAGCCACCGTCTGGCCGTCACGGGACAGCGCGGAACTGTGGAATACCGCCTGATTGCGGCCGACTATATTGGATTCCGGCCCGTCAAATTGCTGGATTAAGGCGCGTCCACCCGGTTGAAAAGGAAAAAATCAGGGAAATTTCAAAAAAAGACTGTTCAAACGGCCGCTTATCTGTTAAAATATCGTGGCGAAAGTAAAAGGGCCCCGCCGCCTGCGCTGGTGGGCCGGGACCGACAGGAGGAAATTGACAAATGAAGGTCACCAGTG
>CATKHE010000092.1 GCA_949747935.1 uncultured Eubacteriales bacterium | reverse complement strand
GTGAGCTACGGCCCCGAGGCCAACCTGCCCGAGGGTACGAACCTGGTCGTCCGCGAGCTGGAGGAGGGTTCCTCTGAGTATGACGAGTACCTCGCCAAGACCCAGAGCGCACTGAATCTGGACGCCAGCGTAATCTCTATGGAGGATGTGAGCCTGGAGGCCCAGCTGGCCGCACTGATGGGCGGCGAGCAGAAGATCGAGAAGGCCCGATTCTTCGACATCACCCTGGAGCACAACGGCGAGAAAGTGGAGCCGGCGGCCCCCGTGAGCGTGGAGATCAAGTACGACGACGCCGAGGAGGCCGAGGGCGTGCAGATCGTCCACTTCGCCGAGGAGGAGGACGGCACCGAGCGGCCCGAGATCATCACCCCCACCGTGGAGGACGGCACCGTTATCTATCAGCAGGGGAGCTTCTCCGTCTCGGCGGCGGCGATAGCGAATAGCTATGGCAATGCTGGTTGGATCAAGGATGGCCGTATGGAAATCCATTATGGCCGCAAAGAAGAAAATGGTACGCCAATCTTTGAGATGTGTGCCGTTAATCACGGTGGAACTCTACCAGGTCAAGCTGGCTTCCCTGTAGATGCGGCGAGCGCCACCTTTGCACCTGGGACAACTATCGAAGAAATTATCAATGCACTGAATGCAAATAACAATAACAATCAGTTCAGAACGTATTGCACCGTCGTTGACTTCATGATGCACGACACCTATGTAGTGAACGACGACAACTGGAAGCACAATGGAAGCCGGGACAATGTCAGCGAGATCTGGCAGGGACCGCAGGTCGGTAATAAGACAATCGCTGTCAAGATCACACGCAACGGCGGCTTTGCCGGCCCGCTGGTCCGGGTTGAAACCTCCTGGTCCCACCCCCTGCATACCATGAACGGTGTCATTATTGAC
Source organism: uncultured Eubacteriales bacterium (assembly GCA_949747935.1). The sequence goes on along the minus strand of CATKHE010000092.1, from coordinate 1,170 downwards.
AACGCCGCCAACCAGGTGCCGAACTTGAAGACAGCGTTTGACGACAATGTTACAGGCGCGAAGATCAGCGAGCCTGTGGCGGTCGAAATCGATGACAATGGACTGCTGATGATGATGGGGAACAGCCATATCACAGACAGTCAGGTAGTGGGCTATGGAACAGGCGTTAAGCTGTTCAGCTCTACCGGTACAACCGGAGGCAACCTGGAACTGTTCCATCAGAGCTATATCGAGAGGATGGCGGTAGGCGTTGAGCAGGTCTGCGGTAAGACCCGCTTGAAGGACGCCGCAAATCCTCTGGGCAATCGAAACACCGTTGGTGTGGCTCTGGCGCCCGGCCAATCTATCGGCAAGTGGATTGGGACCATTAACGGGACCGCGACACCGGTTTTCCTTCGTGAGGTCAAGAGCTGGAAGTCCGGCGATATCGTGATGGACAGCGGATATATCGCTGTGAACAATCAGAGCGTCAAGGTCGATGTTGTTGCAAGCGACATGAACAAGCTGGTTTTTGAGAATGCCAAGCGCGGCCAAACCACAAATACCCGCATGGGCCTTGAGTTCGTGGAGGGCAGTAAGAAAGATCCCTACCCCGTCATCCGCTTCCGCACTGGTACTGTGCTGAATACAAGGACCAGAGAGTGGTACGCCACGCTCCACGACGCTGTGGCGGGCATCAATCCTGTAATGCTGCCAGGTGAGAATAGGCCCGGCGGAGCCGCTATTCAAGACAACGATGTGCTGGAGTTCTACGGTAATACGGTCGAGGGACAGAATATCACTATCAACCACAACCTGACCATTCGTTCCTCTACTAAAGATGCGGGACATGCGGATGGATATGGTAACGCCCAGACCGCGGCTCTGTCCGGCACAACGATCACCATTGCTGACGGCAGGACTGTCACCTTCGAGGGCGGCACCGGCGGCCTGACTTTGGACAGCAGTTCCAGCAAGAACATCATCACGAACAACGGCACCTTGAACCTGAAAGACGGTATCACCCTGAACGGCGCCAAGGAGTATGGGGTCTATCAGAATGGCACGTTCCACCTGTACGACGGCGCGAAACTCCAGGGGAACAAGACTGCGGACGTTTATCTGAAGGATAACAGCAACTATATCACGCTGGAGACCGGCAATCCCAACGCTGGCAGGCAGGTCTCGGTT
>CATKHE010000091.1 GCA_949747935.1 uncultured Eubacteriales bacterium | reverse complement strand
TTGACGTGATTCAGACCATTGAGGGAGGGTAAATTCCATGCCTTTAGACGCGCTGTGCCTGTCGGGCGTGATCCATGAACTGAATACAAGCCTGGCCGGAGCCCGGGTGGATAAGATCTACCAGCCCGGCCGAGACGAGGTAATCCTTGCTTTGCGAACTCAGAACACAGGCAACGTGCGGCTGCTATTGTCGGCCAACCCGGCACACCCCCGGCTCCACCTCACCACTCTGCCCCTGGAAAACCCGGAAAAGCCCCCCATGTTCTGCATGTTGCTGCGCAAGCACATGTCCGGGGCCCGGCTGCTGGAAATCGTCCAGACCCCTCTGGAGCGGGTGGCCGTCCTCCGCTTTGAGGCGCTGAACGAACTGGGCGACCGGGTGGAGCGCAAACTGGTGCTGGAGGCCATCAGCCACAAGACCAACCTCCTCCTGTTGGACGGAGAGGGCCGCATTCTGGACTGCATCCGGCACACCGGCGGAGATGCCACCGCCGGACGTATCCTCCAGCCGGGGATGTTCTACCGGCTCCCCCCAGGCATTGACAAGGAAAATCCCCTGACAGCTGACCGGGACAAATTGGATGCGCTTCTCTCCGCCGCCCCTGAAGAGGCCCAGGCGGACCGCTGGCTGCTGGACACCTTCGGGGGTCTGTCTCCTCTGCTCTGCCGTGAGCTGGCCCACCGGGCCGGGGGGGCCACCGACGTTCGGCTCAACGCTCTGGGCCCCGAGGGCCGCGCACGGCTGCTGGACCAGCTGGAGAAGCTGGGAAATTCTGTAAAGGAAAACCGCTATACACCAACAATGGTGTCTATGGACGGTCGCCCCCGGGACTTCACCTTCCTCCCCGTGGAACAATACGAGGGGGCAGCCCAGATGGAGAGCTGGCCCGCTTTCTCCCCCCTGCTGGACGCCTTCTTCGAGCAGCGGGAGCGCCAGGACCGGATCAAGCAGCGGGGCCAGGATCTGATCAAATCGGTCACCAACGCCCGGGACCGGGTCAAACGGAAAATTGCCAACCAGGAGAAGGAGCTGGCCGCCACCAAAGACCGGGATCGGCTGCGCCAACTGGGAGATATCGTCACCAGCAACTTTTACCAGATGGAACGAGGCATGGCCCGCCTCCGGGCGGCTGACTTCTACGACCCGGAAGGCCGGGAAGTGGAAATCAGGCTGGACCCCCTCCTTACCCCACAGCAGAACGCCGCCAAATATTACAAGGACTACAACCGGGCCAAAAAGGCGGAGGAGATGCTCACCATCCAGCTGGAGAAGGGCCGGCAAGAGCTGGACTATCTCAACAGCGTGCTGGAGAACATTTCCCTGGCCGAGGGGGAGCGGGACCTGGCGGAGATTCGCCAGGAGCTGACCGACACTGGCTATCTCCGCCGCCCCGGCAGGACCAGGGAGCGGGGCAAGCGGGTCATGTCGAAGCCCATGGAATTTATGTCAACCTCCGGCCTGCGCATCTCGGTGGGCAAAAACAACAGTCAGAACGATCTGCTCACCTGCAAGCTGGCGGGCAAGGGGGATATCTGGTTCCATACCCAGAAGATTCACGGCTCCCACGTCATCCTGTGGACCGAAGGAGAGCCCCCCGACCTCCAGAGCCTCAACGAGGCCGCGATCCTGGCCGCCTGGTTCTCCCAGGCCCGGGACAGCAACAAGGTTCCGGTAGACTATACCCCCGTCCGGTATGTGAAAAAGCCGGGGGGCGCCCGACCAGGTATGGTAATTTATACCACCTGCGAAACCGCCCAGGTCACTCCTGACGGAGAGCTGGCAAAACGGTTGAGAGTCAAATAGCCGCCCTCCCGAGGGAGGGCGGCTGCCCATTTACTTTCCGATCAGCTCATTGACCTTAGCCAATAGCTCATTGACGTCCACACCGTGAACCATACAGGCCTTCTCCACAGTCTCACCCTGGGAGGCGGGGCAGCCCAGGCAGTGCATACCGATGCCCATAAAGAGGGGCGCAGCCTGGGGGGCAATCTTCAGAATATCGCCGATCACAGTATCCTTGGTAATGGTCATAATCAATTCCTCCGTTTATCTTTGGGATGGAGATAGTATAACCTATCGACAGCATTTTTGCAATGAATTTTTTCTCTCCTTTTGGGAAAACCAGCCTTATCATCAGTCAACTTTAAAGCAAGGATCTGATCACATGGACCGACAAACTCATCCCGCTGCCGAGCGGCTGTTTCCTGTCGCCCTTCTCACCCTCTCCGGCGGACTTCAGGACACTTATACGTATCTTCGCCGGGGTAAGGTCTTCGCCAACGCCCAGACGGGTAACATCGTACTTCTGGGTCAGAGCCTGTTCGATGGTGACTGGGGCCGCGCTGCCCGCTACCTCCTCCCTGTGCTGGCCTTTGCCCTGGGGGTTGCGGCGGCGGAGTGGATTCGGGTCCGTCTGCCCCACTGGCAGCGGCAGGTGCTGGTCTGGGAAATTCTTCTGCTCTTCCTGGTGGGCTTTATCCCCCATTCCCTGGACCAACTGGCCAACGCTCTGGTCTCCTTCTCCTGCGCCATGCAGGTCCAGGCTTTTCGGAAGATGGAGGGCTTTCCCTTCGCTAGCACCATGTGCATCGGCAACCTGCGCAGCGGTATGGAGGCCCTGTGCACCTTTCTGCGCACCGGCGATCCCCTGGAGAGAAAAAAGACCCGGCTGTATTTCTGCGCCATCCTCCTGTTCGCCCTGGGGGCCGAGATTGGCAGTCTGGCCGTGGAGCTGCTGGACCTGCCCGCCATCTGGCTGTCCTGCGCTTTGCTGACTCTGGGATTTTGGCCGCTGTCCCGCGAGCGGGAAAGAAAAAGTCCACCTCTCGGCGGACCTTTCCCCTGACCTGTTCCAAGCTGATTTCCCCCGCTGGTTCAGTGCGGCTTTTTCCCATATTTCCGCTCCGTATAACGGCGGCCCTCAGAAAAAATCAGCAGGCCGGCGGCAATAAGAGCCACCGGGATCAGGGCATAGAGCCCCAGCGCCAAAAATACCCGGGATATTCCGGAACCGATCATCATAACCGCATTCTCCTCCCGTTCAAAGCATCTTAATTCCCATCGAGAAAACCATAATATGGATATCCCTTTTAATCAGCCAGACGAGAAAGAGAAACAGCCAGAGCCAGTCAATCCACCAAGGGATCGCTAAATTGCGGCGGCTGAAACGGAAGGAATATTCGTCCAGATAGGATTGAAGATGCTTTTAGGCAGGTCATGATAGGTGCCCAGAATAAACGCCTTGGCAATACTGATGACGATTGCAGACAATAGAGAAGGCCAGAATCAGGATCGTAGGGTTTGTGCTCATGGGTATAGCGTTCCATCGCCGGGATGTAACTGCGATATCGCTGTGGATCTCGCTGCCATCGTAAAAAGCTGCATGTGGGTCTTCTGCGGTGCGGTCCCTGCCGTCACCGAGGCCTGATGGCGGCATTGGGCACACTGGTATCGTCCGTTGGACAGCTGGTATCCATGACGGCAGTCACATTGGAGGGCAAACATAACCAGTCTGCCAACGCAGCGATGTTCGATACTCCTGGTACGCTGCCTCGCTGGAGAACTGTTTCAGAAATGCCCCAAGTGCCAGATCTCTTTCCTTCGTCATGACCCTTTTCCGCACTTCCTGGTATCATGGCCCTATCATATTCACCGTTGGCGTCTCTTAATCCGGCCTTTTTGCAGGCTGAGCTAACGGGATAACCACAAATATTTATACAGCCGGCGACCCCTCCGTCACCGGCTGTAATATTCCGGGAAACCCGGAGCGCCGCCACTTTGTCCCGCAGTTGGAAACGGTTTTTTATTTCAGATCAGGGTGATACTGGGGACAGGCGCATTTTTTCCATTTCAAACCGGAGCCGCAGGGGCAGGGGTCGTTGCGGCCGATTTTGACCACCTTGCGCACCGGTTGCCTGCGTACCGTGCCGTCGCCGGAGCTGCTCTCACTGGTGACCTTGGCCACCCGCTCCCGCTTGACCTCCTCGTTCTGACGCAGGCGGACCAGGAACAGCCGACGGAGGGTCTCCTCCTGAATGGCGGCTACCATGTTCTCAAACATCTCGTAGCCTTCCTCTTTATAGGCCACCACCGGGTCGGTCTGGGCGTAGGCCCGCAGGCCGATGCCCTGGCGCAGCTCGGTCATGGCGTCGATGTGGTCCATCCAGTACTCGTCCACCACCCTGAGCATAATGACCCGCTCCAGCTCCCGCATGATGGGGGGGGTGATCTCCCGCTCCTTGCGCTCATAGGCCCCCACAGCCCTGTCCAGCACCAGCTGGGTCAGCTGATCGCCGTCGTAGCCGGCCAATTCCCCGTCAGACAGCGTCAACTCGCCGGGGGCCAGAAACATGGCCCGGAAGTGGCCAACGGCCTCCTGGAAGGTGTCTGCATCCAGGTGCTTCTGCTCACCCATGTGGCCCTGAATGGCATTGGAGACCATGGAGCGGAGCATGTTCTGGATGGAATTCTGCAGGTCCTCCCCGTCCAGCACCTGCTTGCGCTGCTTGTAGATAATCTCGCGCTGGGTGTTCATCACATCGTCGTACTGCAGCACGTTTTTCCGGGTCTGGAAGTTCCGGGACTCCACCTGCTTCTGGGCGTTTTCAATGGC
>CATKHE010000090.1 GCA_949747935.1 uncultured Eubacteriales bacterium | reverse complement strand
CCTCACCATGAACTGCGTGGTGTGGCTGCTGGACCGGCTGGGCCTGCCCCGGCGGTTCGGCGTGGGCAGCTTCGCCGCCACCCGCGCCGTACTGGCCCAAGGCCGGGCCAACCTGTCCGAGATCAAATTCGTCCGGCCCGAGCTGAAGCTCCGCATCCCAAAGCCTCGTGAGGGGCAGGCCCCCGGCGAGGCCTATTTGGACCTGCTGCGAGCCTTGGGCAGAACTTTCGGCCCTCTGGCCGTCGTGATGGCCGTTACCTGCGGGGTCATTCTTGGCGTGCACCGCCTCACCGATCTGGACACCGCCCGGGCGGAGGTCCAGGCCCAGCGGGAGATATTGTCCCAGGCCATGCCCCAGGCCGCCGTGGGAGCCGAGACCCCCTACCGGGCCGCCGGCGCTCTGTCCATCATCGCCGGCTATGATGTGGACGGCGCGCTGATCGGCTACTGCGTGGAGGTACAGAGCCAGGGCTTCGGCGGCCCCATCACCATGACGGTGGGGGTGGACCTGAACGGCGCGGTCACCGGCGTGGCCGTCAACAGCCACAGCGAGACCGACCGGGTGGGCACCGAGGCCATGACCCCCGGGGCTCTGACCCGGTACGTAGGCCGTTCGGGCACCATCCGCACCTCCGGCCCCAACTCCATCGACGCCGTCAGCGGCGCCACGGCCACCTCCAAAGCCCTCACCGCCGGGGTCAACCGGGCGCTGAATATCGTGGCCAATCTTGACACCTCGGGAGAGATTAACTATGAAGACACACAGTGAGAGGAGGGGACTGAGATGAACGCCGCCCTTGAACTGGCCGGGGTCGCTCTGGCCGCCCTGCTGTCGGAAAATCTGGTGCTGGTCACCTGCATGGGAATCAGCACCCATCGCCCCTCCTTCCAGGAGCCCCGGGAGGCCATCCGCACCGGCCTCTGCCTCACCCTGGTCATGACTCTGGGGGTGCTGGCCGCCTGGCTCATCGACTTTCTCTTCCTCAGCCGGTACGGCCTGGAGCACTTCCAAGTGCTGATCTTTGCCCTGCTGATTCCCGGTCTGGTCGCCCTGCTGCGCCGGTTTTTCAGCGCCTGCGTCCCGGAGCTGTCCCGCCGGGTGGACGACAACCTGGCCTCCGTCTCCACCAACTGCGCCGCCCTGGGTTCCGCCCTGCTGGTGACCCAGCGCAGCTACAGCCTGAGCTCCGCTCTGGTCTTCGCCCTGTGCGGCGGACTGGGCGCCGCGCTGGCCCTGGCCAGCTTCGCCAGCCTTCAGAAGGAGGTCGACCTGAACCGCTGCCCCCGGGCCTTCCGGGGGGTGCCCATTCAGCTCATCACCGCCGGCCTGATGGCTATGGCCCTGATGGGGTACTATGGACTGTATCTGGGTTAATATAAAAGCGCTCCGCTGTGAAAGCGGAGCGCTTTTTCTTATTTCGCGCCCAGCTTGAAGGACGCGCACTCGGTGCCCTCGCACTTGGTGGGGGAGCAGTCGCAGCAGCCCACCTTGATGGAACTCAGGGAGCAGCAGTTCTGTGCGCCGGAGTGGTAGGCGCAGGTGTCCACGGAACACTTGATGCTGGTGTTGCAGGTCTTTTTGTCGTTCATGGTAATAACCCCTCCTTGTTTAGGATAGGTCTAGTATGAGACGCTCTCTTTTTCTCTATTCCTTCGGCGGAAGAGATTTTTTTGCCTTTTTAAAAATTTTCGGCTGGCGGGGATCGATATCCTCCGGCTGGACCTCCACCACTTGGGGAATAAACCGGCTGGCGAATTTCCCCTTGCCCCGGGTCTTTACATAGAAGTAGCCGATGACAGAGAAGACCACCGCCCCAATGAAGTTGACGGTCAGGTCCTTCATGGTGTCCAGAATGCCGATGTCCAGGTAGCCGCCCAGGCCCAGAGAGATCTGCTGTCCGTCAGCTGTAACCACAATAGTGTCCACAATGTTTTCGATCAGCACCCGGTTATTCCGCCCGGAGGGGTCCAGCATCACTGAGGAGATAGAGTGAACCACCGTGTCCTTCTGCATGTCCAGGGCCATCAGCTGATCCATACCGCACTCGAAGAACTCCCACAGCACCCCGATGGTCATGGAGAAGCAGAAGGCCACGATAGACATGAACACCGGCGACAGAGACAGGGAAAATTTCTCCGTCCGGTTTAGCATGTCCACCAGGGCGAAGCCGATGGCGGCGCAGAGAAAACCGTTCAGGGTGTGGAGGATGGTGTCCCAGCTCTTGAAAGTGGTGTAGAAGGAACTGATCTCCCCCAGTATCTCGGCGGCGAAGATAAACAGCATAATGACGATCTCCAGCGTGTTGGGCAGGTCGATCATCAGCGCCCGCTCGAAGACGGTGGGCAGCAGGAAGAGCACCAAGGTCAGGCCGCACAGGAATACACTCTCAAAATCCCCGTTGAAGAACTGTGCCGCCATCACGGCGATGACCAGAAAGCGCAGGGTAAAATAGACCATCGCCACCACCCGCTTGCGGCGCAGGGCGTCGTGGGCGTTGGAAAGGACAGCCCGCAGGCCTTTTTTCTTGTTTTTCATGAGAGGAGCCTCTTTCTTAATGAAATCTTAACAAATGAAGTATAGCCTTTTTGAAGGGGAAAGTCAAGATAAGGGGGAACCTGGGAGAGGGGCGCACAGTGTCCGCCCCTACATGAAGCTCCGCGAAAGGGGCGCTTCCGGGAAACCGTGACAAGCAGGGTGGCCCTGCCCACCGGCGTTGTCAAGGCTCAGCGGGCAGCCGCATAGACTGACCTGGAGGTGAATTCACATGGATTTGCGCAACAAACAGATTTCAGTGGGGGAGTTGCTGGACAATCCCCGGTCAAAGGCCGTCTTTCAGCGCCGCTTCGGCAAATTTATGAAGCATCCCATGGTGGGGGCAGCCCGTTCCCTCTCTCTGGCCCAGCTCCAGGAGATGGCGGCGGTCTACATCCCCCAGAAAACCATCCAGGACACTCTGCGGGAGCTGGAGCAGCTGTAAAAAGGGGTTGCTATCTGACAGATTTTAGGCTAAAATAAAATATCATCACAAATCGGAGGGGACGTCATGGAAATTGTCAGACAGCAGCGCCGTGGCGTCCCCTTTTACGCCTGTCCGGGCCCGGCCTGGACGGGGGCGGCCCATGGCTTCTCCACCCGGCTGGGGGGCGTCTCCTCCGCGCCCATGGACAGTCTGAACCTGGGGGCCAGCCGGGGGGACGACCCGGCCAACCTTCGGGAGAATTTTTCCCGCTTCTGCGCCGCCGTGGGCACGGACGCGAACGCTCTGGTGAAAAATCAGCAGATCCACAGCGACCGCATCCGCCCCGTCACCCGGGCCGACATGATGGCCTCCCCTGAGACCCCCGGCACCTTCGAGGCCGACGGCCTCATCACCGACCAGCCCGGGGTGTGCCTGACCATCTTCTCCGGGGACTGCATCCCCATCCTGCTTTACGACCCGGTCGGACGCTGCGCCGCCGCCGCCCACGCCGGTTGGCGAGGGACCGCCCTGGGCATCGCCGCCCGGGCGGCGGAGGCCATGGTTCGGGACTACGGCTGTCAGCCCAAGCACATCCTGGCCGCCATCGGGCCGGGCATCGGTCCCTGCTGCTTTGAGACCCACGGCGACGTCCCCGACGGCCTGCGCGCCGGTCTGGGCCCGGACGCGGAACCCTTCATCCGCCCCCTGTCCCGGGAGGGGAAGTTCTCCGTGGACCTGAAGGGGGCCAATGCCCGCTGGCTGGAGCGGACAGGGCTGCTCCGGTCGCACATCGCCCTCTCTCCCGCCTGCACTGCCTGCCGTCTGGACGAATTCTGGTCCCACCGGGTCCAGGGCAGCGCCCGGGGCAGCATGGCAGCGGTGATCCAGCTGGTTTGACCGTCCATGCCCTACACCATGTTTTGCAAAGGAACCACTATGAAACGACACCAGATCATTCCGTTTTTTCTTGCCCTGTTGCTCACCCTGTCCGCCTGCGCCGGGCGCCCCGCCGCCGACCTGTCCGGCTCCGCCTCCTCTTCGGGAGACGTCAGTCAGGCGGAGGACCCACTCCCCAGGACCGTCCCATTTACCCTGGCTTTCTACCCGGAATACAGCCTCCACCCCACCCTGGCCGTCAACCGGGCCAACCTCACCCTGTCCCCCTTGCTCTATGAGGGGCTGTTCACGGTGGATGCTTCCTTCCAGGCCGTCCCGGTGCTGTGCGAACGTTACGCCGTCAGCGCGGACAAGCTGGTCTGGACCTTCACCCTGCGGTCCGGGGTCACCTTCTCCGACGGCGCCCCTCTGGATGGCGGGGCTGTGGCTGCCGCCCTGGAGCTGGCCCGCGCCCCCGCCAGCCGCTACCGGGAGCGGCTGGCCAACGTGGCCTCCATCTCTGCCCCGGCGGAGGCCCCGGATCAGGTCGTCATCACCCTGCGGCAGCCCAACGGTTCTCTGCCCCTGTTACTGGACATCCCCATCGCCCTTGGGGACGGGAACCGGCCCGCGGGCACCGGGCCTTATGTGCTGACGGAGGACGGAGCGTTCCTGGCCGCCCGGGAAGGCTGGTGGCAGACGGACAAGTCTTTCCCCCTCCAGACCATCCCGCTCCACAGCGTCACCAGGAGCGACGAGCTGATCTACGCCTTTGACGCCGGGGAGATCTCCCTGGTGGACGTGGACCTGATGGCCACCAACGCCATGGGCTACGGCGGCAACTACCAGACCTGGGACTACGTCACCACCGACCTGCTCTACCTGGGCTTCAACACCCAAAACGGTCTGTGCCGCTCCCCGGAGGTCCGCCGGACCCTGGCCCTGGCGGTGGACCGGGACGTCATTACCTCCATCACCTATGCCAACCACGCCCGGCCCGCCCTGCTCCCCGTCCATCCGGACAGCCCCTTGTACAGTCAGGCCGCGGCCCAGGCCGCCCCCGGCTATGACCTGGAGGGCCTTGCCGTCCGGACGGAGGAGCTCCGCCTCCAGGACAGGACGCTGGTCCTTCTGGTGAACAGCGAGAACACCGCCAAGGCCGCTGCGGCCCAGCACATCGTCTATCAGCTGGAGGCCGCGGGCCTCACCGTCGATTTTCAGCAGCTGGCCTTCGAGGACTTTACCGCCGCCCTGACCGCCGGAAACTTCGATCTGTACCTGGGCGAGACGGTGCTCACCGCCGACTTTGACCTGTCCCACCTGCTCGCCTCCGACGGGGCGCTGAACTACAGCCGCTGGCGGGACGAGACGGCGGACGGCCTGCTTCAGGCCATGCGCTCCGCCTCCCCGGAGGACAAGCCTGCCGCCGCCGGAGACCTGTTCGCCCGGCTAAACGAGGAGACCCCCATCGTCCCCGTCGCCTTTAAAAACGGCTCCATCCTCACCCAGTGGGGCCGGGTGTCGGGACTGTCCCCGGTGCGGGGAAACGCGTTCTATCAGATGGAAGACTGGACTGTGAAATAAAAATGGAGGAAAATGACCATGAGTGTATACCGCTGCTATTCCAAGAAGAAAGAGGGCTTCGACGTGGAGGCTCAGGGGCTGTGCAGACAGCTGCGGGAGCAGCTGGGCATTGAGAGCCTCTATGCCGTGACCATCCTGAACCGGTACGACGTGGAGCAGATCGACCAAGAAGTCTATGAGCGGGCCAAGAACATCGTCTTCTCTGAGCCCCAGGTGGACGCGGTCTATGACGAGGATTGCCCTGTGCCCTTGATTGCGGGGGCCTTCTTCGCCGTGGAGGCCCTGCCAGGGCAGTTCGACCAGCGGGCCGACTCAGCCGCCCAGTGCATCCAGCTGATGGCCGGGGTGGAGCGCCCCCTGGTTGCCTACGCCAAGGTGTATTTCCTGGAGGGGGCCATCTCCCAGGAGGAGCTGGACAAGATCAAGGGCTTCCTCATCAACCCGGTGGAGAGCCGGGAGGCCTCCCTGGAGAAGCCGGATACCCTGGTGCGGGAGCACGCTATCCCCGACCACGTGGACACGGTGGCCGGCTTCACCGCTATGGACGAGCCCGCCCTGTCCAGCTTGCTGGACAAGCTGGGGCTGGCCATGGACCTGGACGACCTGAAATTTTTGCAGGCCTACTTCCGGGACGAAGAGAAGCGGGACCCCACCATCACCGAAGTGCGGGTGGTGGACACCT
>CATKHE010000089.1 GCA_949747935.1 uncultured Eubacteriales bacterium | reverse complement strand
GTCGATGACGTGGAGGAGCAGATCGGCGTACTCCAGCTCTTCCAGGGTGGCCTTGAAGGCCTCCACCAGGTGGTGGGGCAGCTTGCGGATAAAGCCCACCGTGTCGGACAGCAGGAACTCATACACGTCCCCCCGCACGTCGCCGTCCCGGAGCTGGGCCATCTGGGAGTAGATCTCGTCCAGGGCGGTGACCACCTTGTCCAGCATCAGCGGCGTGGGGATCTTGAAAATGGCGTCATCCATATACCGGGCATAGGCGCTGTCCTTGTCTCCGTGGAGGTTCTTGATGAAGGGAAACACCTGCTCCTGCATTACGGTGTACATCCGCTCGGCGGGGAAGTCGTGAAACACCGACCACTTGAGCCGGCTGTTTTCCTCAAAGATGCTCCTGTAGGGCAGGCCCAGCATGACGGACTCCTTGGCCTTGCGGCTGTCCGTCTCATCCAGATCATGGATGAACATCAGGTAGGTCATCTGCTCCACCACGTCCAGGGGATTGGTGATGCCGCCCGTCCAGAAAATTTCCCAGAGGGCGTTGACCTTGTTCTTCAGTTCGCCAGTTATCATAATACTTCCCTCTCTCTGCTTATAAATACTTTCATATTATAGTAATTTCGACGTTCTGCGCTGTCAAAACTCGCCCTTGACATCGCTTTGAATTACGGCTTTATGGCTCATGTATCGGACAGGGGGCAGACCTCATCTCACAGGCGGTCAAGGTATACTCCGGCCAACAGGCCCACATCACATTAAATTAGAAAATACCGCCAGTATTTCAGTCCGGCGAGCGCTGCCGCACCCTCCCGCTTATCCGGCGGCAGGGCGTTGAGCACCTCGTCGAACTTCCTCAGGCGTGAACTCAGCAGCATGTCGTCGCAAAGTCCACTCGTCTCCGTTTCTGCCTATGGCGAAAACTGCATAGTGATGGAGGCCATGGGGAACTATCACCTTTCAGTGGCCAATTTCCTTTACGATTCTGGGTTTTATGTCTCCGTAGTGAACGCCATGCTGGTGTATGGTTATGGGAACAACAGCCTGCGGCGGGCCAAGACCGATAAGAAAAACGCGATCAAGCTGTCCAATTACAGCCTCGACCGCTGGCTGATGTTGTACTGCTTTGGGGAGTTTATATACGAGCAGATTGCGGATATGGAGGGATACACAAAAAGAGCTGTGAAATTCAGTGTGGATATAGCGCTCAAAAATCTCAAAGAAATTTTTCAAGGGTGACTATACTTTTAGCGTTTGAGTGAGGAAACAAGTGGAGGGCGATAGAAAACCCTTCACCTGTTCTTCGTTTGTGCGGCACTTGTGCTGACGCTTTTCGTGGCACAGGTGCTTTGCTTTGCGGGAGGCCGCGCCGGGACAGGCTGAAAAGGAGGTCTGCGTCTACTGCGGCCAGCGCCCCGGCGTGGAATATGTGGTCACGCCGAAAGGAGGGGCGGGCGTATGAGTTATCCTGATGTGGCCCATTGGGGAAAAGTACACGCTGACCATTGAGGAAGCAGCCAAGTATTTCCGCATCGGGGAATAGAAGCTGCGGAAACTGGCGGAAAACCTGGACGTCAACGGGCTGATAATGAATGGCAACCGCATCCAGATCAAACGCAATCCTTGCTGGTCATCAGTCTCATGTATAGGCGCATAGTTTCATAGTAGTCCCTAATTTTTGTAGATGCTCGTAGCTTTTCTTCATTCAGCGAATCATAAAACTTTTCTCTCGATGTAGTGGCAGTGCCGACATCTATGATTCGTCTCGCTAAAAGCGAATCAATCGAAAACTCATACCGAAACGCCAATCGTGCGTAGAGTTCGCCGATTTCTTCCTCTGCTATGATCCCATTCTCCCTTTTTCTGCAAGTATATCAGAAAGAACAGGACTTGTACAGCTTCATTCCATTTCTAGGGAAGGAGATTGGTATCTAGTCGATTTCCTCGGATGCCCAGCTTTATCATAATCCACATTACACCGGCGCCCCCTTTCGAATTGAGCATCCGTGTACTCGCTTACACCGACAATTGGGATATATTTCTTATTGGTCAGGACCTTATCAACAGCCGCCCTGAACCATTTGGTATTTCCAGTCGGAGAAGCCATGCCCTTCACAAAGAGCATATCAACTATTTTCCCCAAGCTGGCTCCTGCAAGATAATCCTCAAATATGCTGCGGACAACATCTGCCCTTTCCTCTTCTAAAACATAAATAAAAGCAGGTTTAAAGGAGATTAAATCTCCTCAAATCTGCTTGCCGGCCTCTGCCAATTTTTAATTATAGACAAATATGAATTGAGTTTTTATATAATTTTATGGCAAACGAAAAAACCTGCGTATAACTATCGTTAAACGCAGGTTTTTTCTACAATGGAGCAGGTGAAGGGAATCGAACCCTCGTGTTCAGCTTGGGAAGCTGACATTCTGCCATTGAACTACACCTGCACATCTCTTATTTTTATATTATACCGTACTCTGCCGCATTTTGCAAGAGAAAAATTTTGTTGATTTACTATCATGACGTTATCGACAAAAAGCAAATCCAAAAATAACATTTTGTTATGTAGTTATACTATAATTGTCTACATAAGATAAAGGGATTGTGATAGAATGGAAATATCCGAAAAGACAGGGGCAAGAATGAAGGAAGCTTCTTATCACAGACATGACATAAATGATAAAGTGCGGGCGTTGCTTGAACCACATTTGCCAGGGCAACGTGGCCAGTGGGGAGGAATTGCCCAGGATAACCGACGTTTCATCAACGTGGTATAAGGTGAAGGACCTGATATTTTACGCTTGGCCTCACTCATTCTCCATCCGCAATCGCTTATTTTCGTACTTGTATTCCGCCAATCTTTTGCGGCTTGAGCCCTCGTGACTTTGGTATCCCTTGCCCTTCTTTCTTGCGTTCCCGTTTCAGTAACCCATGTGCCAGCCTATACCCGCTCATCCCAAACGCATCCTCCACCTGTTTTGCATCATCCCTTTTGCCAGCATCTCTTTGATTTGCGGCAATAGCTCCAGCGTGTGTTGGTATTTCCTTGCCATATAATAACACCCCCTCATGTAGTCTTATTTTTCTACATCAGGGGGCTTTTGTCTATTGTCTGTTTTTACTGGTTCCGTACACCTGTGAGAGCAGGGTTTTTTTGATTTCTATTGCAGGAATTGTCTTGGGTCCTCGGCGCCGCGCTTGTTATGGGTACGGATTGCCTGGGAAGAGTGGAGCAAAATGCCGTCCAGCAGACTGCCGGCCTCGTCGGTGTCCCGCACCAGGCCCTCCGCCGGGGTGAAATATCGTTGGACACTGTAAATGGCGGTGGAGCTCTGTTCCAACTGGGCATACAGGGAGCTGTAGGCCATCTGAATTCGGGAAATCAGGCGCTGACCGGCCTCGATAACAGGCTTGGCGGCTCGGGCATCCTCCCGGGTGGATACGCGCAGCCTGTTCAGCCGCAGGGCCGCGGAGGAGAGACGAAATTGGGGCAGGGTCACTGTGTCCTCGCCCATGCGAAGGGAGATTCCCGGTCGTGTCCACAGCCGAGCGCCTCCAATGTCGGCGGCGCCGGATATGACGACGCTGCCGCAGCCACCGAACAGACACGCTCCGATATCTGCGCCGGGATTGCCCCCCAGCGCCTTCACGATGCGGGCAGTTCCGGTAATTAGAATGTCGCCGCACTCCCCCTGGACGCCGGCACCAATGGCGGCAGCGTGGTAGACAGCGGCAGCGGTTATGGAGCCGCCGCGGATGCTGATGTCGCCCACTGGAGCACCCACGGCTCCACCGATGCCGGCGCCTCCGCCGGCGCCCCCAGTAGAGACGACCGTTCCGCCAACAATCAAAATAGTCCCCAGGGCTCCTCGTTTTCCAGCACCGATGCCGGCCCCGCCGCCAGTTCCGGCGGCCGTGATCACCCCGCCGCGGATCAGTATATGGCCGCTTCGCTCCCGGCCGGCGTTGCAGTCACGCCCGATTCCGGCGCCGCCAGCACCCCCGGAAACAGTGAGTATCCCGTCGTCTTCGCTGCCGCTGTGTGTACGGGCGCGGTCAATACATACAGAGGTGCCTTCGCCCAGGGAGATTCCCGCACAGCCCGCGCCGCTTTCAAAACAATTGCGGGTTCCGTTTTCCAGGATCAATGTCACCTCGTTCGCGCGTCCCAAATCGAGGGCCCGGCCGGAGGTCACCTGGCAAACTACGCCGCACAGAGACAGCTCTACGGAGCCAATACCGTCGGCCAAAGCGATTCTGCCGCTGAAAGGCGTCTGGTTTGTATCGGTTCCAGCGCCGCCTGAGATGGCGGTTACTTGGGCAGACAGAATGCGCAGGGTATGAGGTTCCTCCTCATAAATCCAATCCCGGCCAGCCTCGCCGCCTGTTACGGCAAAGGGATTAGGGTACATGGCGATCTCCTCAAAGGTCTGGGTGCTTTGATTCCAGTGGAGGTAGGCGTACCGGGTCAAAGGGCGGCCGGACTGGTCTCTGCCCCGGATAACAAGGGTGTGGGTGGAATATCCATGGGAGGGGTCGCCCTTTGCCAGCCAGAGGCGGGCGGGATCACCGTTCATGAGGGCCATTTTAACCTGTTTCCCGTCAGCTGTGATGGAGCTGACAGCAGTCCAGCCAGGGAGCAGAGCTTTCCAGATGATATCAAAGGGCTCCAGCGGTTTGCCGCTGAAATCCCGGACACTGACCGCCTGGGCCGCCAGAGAGACGGGTCCGTCTATGAATACAGGGATGGTCAGCGACCCGAAGGTGTCCTTCTCCCCCTCTGAAAGGATGACAGCCCCTCCTGTCAGCCGCAGTGCACCACCGTCACCGGCCTGAAAGCAGCGTATGTTCAGCATTCCGCTGCCCTCTAAGGTGAGGGACGCGCCCGACTGAAGCCGCACCTGGGATAAAACGCTGGTCCCTGTGCTGAAAATGCGGGCCTCCTGAGAGGAGACAGTAAGCTCGGGGAGGGTTAGATTCCGGAGGGTGACCTGGCCGGAGCCAGTGATTAAAACGGCCTGGGTTCCAGAACCCTGAATGGCGACGTCCTCCGCGCCGGAGATGGTCAGCGCACTTTCAGCCGCATGAAAGGACAGTCCGGAAGGATCCCGTCCCGCTGCCTGGAGGTCTCCAAACCGCAGCACAAGGGTATGGGCGATAGGCTCCTGTATCTCGGCGGTCTGCCCCTGGCCGGCTGTGGATGGAGTGGAAGGGGGGGCAGAAGATTGAAGGGCGGTTAAAAGCCCCATCATCAGGTCCAGGCTGTTTCCTTCCAGTCCGGCGAGGATGGACAGGAGGACGGAGTTGTCTAAAGGAGGGGCGGCGCTGTCGGAAAGGAGCAGGCCGGTGAGAAACTCCTGAAGGCCGGGGGCCGTACCGCCGGTGAACTGGGCCTGAAAATCCGAAATGCCGATAAATTCACCATTCGTCAGCAGCTCAATGGCCTGGTCCAGCGGGACGCCCCGTGAAGTCTGCTCCAGCAGCTGCCGCAGACCGTCCAGTGCCTCAGCGGGGTCGACGCCCTCCGGGGAGCCGCCGCCGGCAATGACCGCCCCCAGATACAGAGCGGCCAAACGGCCCGCGGCCCAGCTGCTCTCCAGAGGGTGGTCCGCAAGAGCGGCGAGAATATCCGCCCCGCTGGCGGTGGAATCCAGACCAAGCGCGGTCAGAAGCTGCTTTGGGTCCACGCCGTTCTGAACGATTCCCTTCATCAGCCAGTCAGGGAGAGACGGAGCCTCCTCCTGCCCGGCGGAGGGCTCTCCCAGGGCGGCGTCAGGCAGTTCCCCGCATTCGTCTCCGATTTCCCCCTCAAGGAACAGCCGTGCGCCGCCGGCGCGGGCGGTGGAAATCATGCGGTCGACCTCTCCGCATAGGCGCTCCAGTTCTTCCTGAAGGGCAGTTCGGTCGGGCTCTCCCTCGCCAGCGGATCTCCGGGCCAGCTCCGCCATACGGCCGAGACTGTCCCGTACCTCGGCCAATACGGCTTCCCCTGTCTGGAGCGTGCGTCGGCTCTCACGGGTGTGGGTTTCCGCCTGGGCCACACGGCTCATCAGCTGACGCAGGGTCTCTGAGACGGTAAAGCCCGCTGTGGCGGTCACGCTCGGGGCCTGACTGCTGCCGGAGGACTTATCCGCCTTACTCGCCGTCTGATAATGGGGGATGGCGAAGCCTCTGTTTCTGCGGATAACCAATTCACCCATTTCAAATGCCTCCTTTCATTCAAATGCTGCTGATATAACTATCGGCAGCCTGGCGGGGAAAAATAAGGAATCCCGGAGGAGAATGCCGCATTGCTTTTCGGGGTGAGATGTGATATGATAGCTGGGATGGAATACAGGGGGCGCGGTGCGCGCTGCGTGTGAACTGAGACTGCTTTTAAGGGAGAGAACGGAATGTTATCATGCAGAATGGATCCTCAGAATTTTGACAGGTATTGCCGGAGCTGTAATAGGTGTAATTCGGAATCAAAAGGTATTTATCTGTTTCAGGAGGACCTGTCCGCCTCAGAGTGGCTGGTCCGGGAACTGAAGAACCTGGTCCGGGAAAGGACGCCCTACTCCTGTGCCGATCCGGAGGTCTATAAAAATCCGGATATCCGGGTCCTTGACAAGGACGGGAGGCTGGTGTGCAGAATTGAGGCGAAAGTGCTGGATGGAAAGCCCTTTATGAAGGTACATGACCTGCTGAAGGACAGCGGCCTGTATCCCAAGGAGACCATTGTGGTGGACCTGCCCAAGCTGAACCACTATATCGACCGTTGGCGGGAGGATGGGATCGTCCCCACCTACCTGGTCTGGTATCTGGGGCGTCCCTGCGATGATGTGGGTGGAATCACAATCTTTCAGGACCTGGCGGTTCTCTATAAAATCATGCAGGAGCAGGGAGACAAGCGGAGTTTCAAGCGGAGCCGCGGGAACGGGGACATGGTGGATGGACGGCAGCTTGGAATTACATCGAAGTATCATTTTTCCATCTCCGAGTGCCGGCCGGTTGAGGAGCTGTGGGGACTGATTGTCTGAGCCGGAGGGGCGTTTTTACGACGCCCCTTTTTCCTTTGCGGGTGTGATATCCCTTGCGAAAGGGCGGCGGGCGTGATATGATAGTGTCAGAGTGAATTTATGCCCACGGCGGGTTCCGCGGGGGAAGTGAGGAAAGTATGAACAGTCAGACTGCGTATCCCCGTGCTGTTAAGGTGATAGGACACCGCAATCCGGATACAGATTCCATCTGCTCCGCCATTGCCTACAGCAATCTGAAAAATATTCTGGACCCGGAGCGGCCCTGCAAGCCCTGCAGGGCCGGTCTGCTCAACCGGGAGACGGAGTTTGTGCTGGACTATTTCAAGGTCCCGGTGCCCCAGCTGTATACCGACGTAAGCCCTCACATTCGGGATGTGGACATCCGTCCCGCCCCTGGCGTGGACGGGGAGACCAGCCTGCGTCGGGCCTGGATGACCATGCGGGACCAGGAGCTGGACACCCTGTGCGTTGTGGACGAAGAGCAGAACCTGTTGGGCGTTATCACTGTCAAGGATGTGGCGACCGCCAATATGGACGGGATCGACCCCCACAGCCTGGAGATGTCCAAGACCAGCTATCAGAATCTGATTGATATTCTGGACGGGACCGTTCTGGTGGGAGATGTGACGGGTAAGGTGGTGGAGGGCCGAATCATCATCGGCTCCGGCAGTGCGGAGCAGATCGAAAAGTCCATCTCTCCCGGCGATGTGGTGGTAGTGAGCAACCGGGCGGAGAGTCAGCTGGCCGCCCTGGAGATGGACGCCGGCTGTATTATCGTCTGCGCCAGCAGCAGGGTGTCCCGCACGATGCAGATGCTGGCCGAGGAGAAGGACTGTATTGTCATCAGCACCCCGAACAGTACATATGTCACCGGACAGACGCTCAGTCAGGCCGCTCCAATCCGACATTATATGACCGATGAAAAGCTGCTCACATTTACCCTCCACACTCCGGTGGAGGAGGCCACGCGGGTGATGGCCACCGTCCGTTTCCGCTATTTTCCGGTGCTGGACGACGATGGAAAATATATCGGTGTGGTCTCCCGCCGGAATCTGCTGAACCTGCACAAAAAACAGCTGATTCTGGTGGACCACAATGAGAAGAGTCAGGCGGCGGAGGGCATTGAGCAGGCTGAGGTGCTGGAGATCATCGATCACCACCGTATTGGCGCCCTGGAGACGGACGGGCCGGTGTATTTCCGGAATGTGCCTGTGGGCTGTACCTGCACCATTGTCTATCAAATGTACCGGGAGAATAGTGTGGAAATCAGTTCCACTATGGCAGGGCTGATGCTGTCCGCCATTCTGTCTGACACGCTGATGTTCCGCAGTCCCACCTGTACCCAAGTGGACGAGCGGGCGGCCCGGGAACTGGCCGGGCTGGCTGGAGTAGACCTGGAGGCGTATGCCGACGCCATGTTTGCCCATGGCGGCGATGTGTCCGGCAAGACGGCGGCAGAGGTGTTCAACGGCGACTACAAAATATTTACCAGCGGAGACGTCCGCTTTGGAGTGGGACAGGGCAGCTACATGACCGAGAAAAACCGGAGAGCCGCCCAGGATCTGGTAGGACCCTATCTGTCTGAGGCGCTGGCCAAGCAGGGGCTGGATTATATCTTCTATATGTTTACCGACGTACGCAACTCCAGCACTGAACTGCTCATGGCGGGGACTGGCGCGGAGGAATTGGTGGAGAAGACCTTCGGCGTTGAGACGGTGCGGGGCATGGCTGTTCTGCCCGGCGTGGTCAGCCGGAAAAAGCAGATGATTCCCCGGCTGATCAACGCGATCAAGCAGGAGCAGGAGTAGAAAGGGGTGCGGCAATGCGTCAACCGCTGATCGAAGGCTGTGTGGATTCCTACGCCTCCGCCCGGCGCGGGGTGGTTGAGAGCGGCATTTGCTGCCGCAAGGAGGGCGTTTCCATGGGGCTGCCATCGCTGCTGGAGTATGAGCTGTGGCGGACGGATGATGAGTTCAGGGCCTGCGCCGGGATTGTCCACGCGCGGGGAAAGGGGGAGGGCGCATGAGAAAAAAATGTTGTGCGAGGATGCTGGCGCTGGCGGGCCTGTGCGCTCTGCTGCTGATGTGCGCCGCTTCTGCCGCCTTTACCGATGTGGGAAGAGGGGTATGGTATGAGGCGGCTGTGACGGAGATGGAGGAGAGCGGTCTGCTCAGCGGCTATCCAGACGGCAGCTTCCGGCCGGATGACAGTATCTCAGCGGCTCAGTTTGTGACGATTGCCGTCCGATGTGCCGGATTGGCCCCAGTTCCGGGGCAGACAGGCCACTGGGCGGCCGGTTCGCTCCAGGCGGCGCTCCAGGCCGGATGGTATGATTGGGATGAGATCCCGCCTACCGGTGAACGCTTTGACCAGCCGATATCCCGTCAGCTGGCCGTTAAAATACTGATGCGGGCCCTGCTGCCCGACATCCGGGGGGACTATAACATCGAATCCCGGAAAATTCAGGACTTCGACCAGCTGGACGGCCGCTACTACGACGGGGTGCTGGCCGCTTACGCCGCCGGCGTCGCCGGCGGAGACGATCAGGGGAGATTCAATCCCAGAAGCGGTCTGAGCCGGGCGGAGGCCTGCGTTCTCTTCCAGAGAGCGCTGAAGCTGGCCGGAGACAGGGAGCCGGATAGCCCGCCTGCCGTCCCGCCGGAGGTTCCCGGGCCTGAGGTGACGGTGCGAGGCGGCGTATCAGAGAGCGGATGGCTGAGCGTGAAGGAGACCCAGCTGTGCAATGAGGCTGGGGAGCCTTTGGTCCTTCGGGGCATGAGCACCCACGGCATGCAGTGGTATGGACAGTTTGCCAACGGACAGTCTATCCGCAACACGGCGGACCGGGGAGCCAACCTGTTCCGGGTAGCTATGTATACTGGGGAGGGAGGCTACCTCAGCAACCCTGATTCTGTGAAGAAAAAGGTGATTGAGGCGGTGGACGCTGCCATCTCCAATGACATGTATGTCATTATCGACTGGCACATTCTCTCCGACGGAAATCCAATGAGCCATGCGGCGGAGGCAAAGGCTTTCTTTTCGGAGATGGCTGACCGATATGGGGACAGCCCTGCGGTGCTCTACGAGATTTGCAACGAGCCCAACGGAAATGTGACCTGGGAGCGGGACGTCAAGCCCTATGCGGAGCAGGTGATTCCGGTAATCCGGGAGAAGGCACCCAGGTCGGTGATTCTGGTGGGCAGTCCCACCTGGAGCCAGGATGTCCACATGGCAGCCCGGTCTCCTTTGGCGGGGGAGAACCTGATGTACACCCTCCACTTTTATGCCGGAACCCACGGCGCAGACCTGCGCCGGCGGATTGACGACGTGCGGGCCGCCGGCCTGCCGGTGTTTATCTCTGAGTGGGGTACCAGCCGGGCCGACGGTGGGGGAGGCGTATTCCTGAAAGAAGCGGAGGAGTGGCTGGATTTTCTGGATGAGCGGGGCATCAGCTGGGCCAACTGGTCCTTGTGTGACAAAAATGAGACTTCCGCAGCTCTTCGGCCCGGGACCCCGCCGGACCGGGCGTGGAGCGAGGAGGACCTGAGCGAGTCAGGCAGATATGTGTTCTCCCGGTTTGCGGGCTGATGATAAAAGGAAGACACCCGAGCGGGTGTCTTCCTTTTGCTCATTATTCAGGTTACTTGACGGCCACAGCCTCAATTTCAAACAGCGCGCCCTTGGGCAGGGCAGCCACCTGGACGCAGGAGCGAGCTGGGGCCTCGCCGGGGAAATATTTGGCATAAATGGCGTTGATGGCGGCGAAATCGTTCATGTCGGCCAAAAAAACGGTAGTTTTGACCACATCCTCAAGGGTCATACCCGCGGCGGACAGGACAGCTTTTAAATTGTCCAGGGCTTGAGCGGCCTGGGCCTCCACGCCCTGGGGCAGTTCGCCGGTGGCCGGGATTAAGCCCAGCTGACCAGAGGTGTACAGCGTGCCGCCTGCCAGCTTGGCGTGGCAGTAAGGCCCAACAGCGGCGGGGGCATTGGGGGCGACGATTGTTTGATTCATAAGAACCCTCCTCATTGATTGGATATTTATATTATAAGGCATTCCCCGGGAAAAGCAAGATTGTCTGGAATTATTCCAGATAAAATTGCGGTCCTGGCGGCGAGGCCGCTCGGGACCGCAATTTTGACACCTGTTTTTATTCAGCCCTGGCCGTAGTAGGCCCCAGGGCCATGCTTGCGGAAGTAGTGCTTGTCCTGGTAGCGCTGGGGGGCCGCTCCCGCGGAGGGCCGGACCTGCCGTGTGAGGATGGCCATTTTGGCCACCTCCTCCAGAACCACCCCATGATACACCGCCTGGGCGGCGTCCTTGCCCCAGGTAAAGGGGCCGTGGCTGGCGCAGACCACTCCGGGGACAGCGGTGGGCTCGATACACCGCTCCTGGAAGGTCTCCACAATAATTTTCCCGGTGTTGCGCTCGTAATCTTCCTCCAATTCGCCTTGGGTCAGGTGGCGGGCACAGGGGATGGAGCCGTAAAAATAGTCGGCGTGGGTGGTACCGAAGCAGGGGATGTCCTCCCCGGCCTGGGCCCAGGCCACGGCGTGGGGGCTGTGGGTGTGGACGATGCCGCCCACCCCCGGAAAGGCCCGGTACAGCTCCAGGTGGGTCTTGGTGTCGCTGGAGGGCTTCCATTTACCCTCCGCCACCTCGCCGGTCTCCAGGCTCACCACCACCATATCTTCGGCGGTCATACCCTCATATTCCACGCCAGAGGGCTTGATGACGATCATGCCCTTGTCCCGGTCCACAGCGGACACGTTGCCCCAGGTAAAGGTGACCAGGCCGTGCTTGGGCAGGAGAAGGTTGGCCTCCAGAACTTCCTGTTTCAGTGCTTCTAACATACAGTTTCCCCCTTTTTTAAGATCCCTCCCCCGTCCGGGGGAGGAATCTCTCAATTATCTCAGCCTCCAGGCCAGATCGGACAGGAACAGGTCGTGCTCCAGGCTCTCCAGAGTGGTGTCCTTGCCAATGTGAACAAACTCAATGTCCATCATGGTACACCAGTCCTTCATCTGCTCAGCGGTGACGTCGTAGCTGAGGACGGTGTGGTGGGCGCCGCCGGCGGTGATCCAGCACTCCACCCCGGTGGTCAGGGAGGGCTCGGCCTGCCACATCACCCGGGCCACGGGCAGGTTGGGCATAGGCAGGATGGGCTTGACACAGTGGATGTCCTGGCAGATCAGGCGGAGCCGGCCCCCCATGTCGATGAGGGAGACCACGATGGCATCCCCCTCCTTGCCCTCGAAGACCAGGCGGGCGGGGTCCTTTTCGTTCATGCCGATGCCCAAGTGGTGGGTCTCAATGCGGGGCTTCCCGGCAGCGCAGCAGGGGCAGACCTCCAGCATGTGGGCCCCCAGGGAGTACTCCTTCTCCGGCTCCAGGTTATAGACGTTATCCTCCATGAACAGGGAGCAGCCGTTGCCCCCCTCGCCCATGGCCTTCAGAATGGCGGTCATGGCGGCCACCTTCCAGTCGCCCTCGCCGCCGTAGCCATAGCCCTGGGCCATCAGGTGCTGGC
>CATKHE010000088.1 GCA_949747935.1 uncultured Eubacteriales bacterium | reverse complement strand
GGATCACCTTGACCGGCAGCGGCTGGAAGGAGTCGATCTTATCCTCTCCTGCGGTGACCTGGATCCTCGGTATCTGTCCTTCATCGTCACCTTCGCCCATGCGCCTCTGCTGTATGTCCATGGGAATCACGACGATCGATACTCCGCCATCCCTCCAGAAGGCTGTATCTGTGTGGAAGATCAGATCTACACCCACAAGGGCGTCCGCATTCTTGGTCTGGGCGGCTCCATGCGCTATAAGCAGCTGGGAGAGCACCAGTATACCCAGCGGCAGATGAATCGCCGGGCGCTTCTGCGCTCCTGGGACCTCATGCGAAAGGGCGGGTTTGATATTCTGCTCACTCATGCCCCCGCCTTTGACCTCAACGACGGAGACGATCTGGCTCACACCGGCTTTGAGGTTTTCAATACCCTGATGGCCCGTTATAAGCCCCGGTATTTTGTTCATGGACACGTCCATTTGAATTACGGACAGAGCTTTCCCCGATATTCCTCCTACAATGAAACACAGGTAATCAATGCGTTTGAGAGCTGTGTCTTCGAATACTAAACCAGCGCGGGCTCTGGCCCGCGCTGGTTTTTTCGTTCCGTTTATTTACCGTTTCAGACTGAACCGCTTGGTCTGCTCCTCCATCATCTTCACCTGGGTGAAGAGCTCAGAGCTGACAGCCGCAGATTCCTCGCTGCTTGCGGAGTTACTCTGGACCACAGCGGAAATCTGGCCAATTCCCTCAGTAACCTGAGCAATGGACTCAGCGTCATTCTCCACCGCCTGAACGATTGCTCCAATTGCTGTGTTGGACTGCATTACCAACTCAAGGGTTTTGTTCAGCGTAGCAGACACCTCACTGACAATCCTGCTGCCTCGACCGGTGGCCTGAACAGAGTTCTCAATCAGGCCTTTGGTGGCCTTGGCTGCTTCGTCAGACTTGGAGGCCAGATTGCGCACCTCATCGGCCACCACGGCAAAGCCCTTGCCCGCAGCGCCGGCCCGGGCGGCCTCCACAGCGGCGTTCAGCGCCAGAATATTGGTCTGGAATGCGATGTCCTCGATCGTGGCAATAATTTTCTCGATCTGCTGAGACGCCTCGGTGATATCCTTCATAGCGGCCACCATCTGCTCCATCTGCTGACCGCTGATGCTCACCTGCTCGCCGGTCTTCCGGGCGTTGTCCTGAGCGGTGGCAGCGGTCTTCACGTTCTCCGCCGCGCTCCGGGACAATGTATCCAATGTAGCATACAGCTCCTGCACCGCGCTTGCCTGCTCCGTGGCCCCCTGGGCCAGGGACTGAGCTCCACTGGACAGGTGCTCCGCATTGCCGGATACCTTATACTGTGCCTGACAAATGCTGTCAATGGTGGCGGAAAGCCTGGTGGTCAGCACGTCAATGGACTCCTCAATGGAACGGAAGTCTCCGATAAACGGAGCCGCAGCCTTTACATTGAAGTTCCCCTTGGCCAACTGTTCCATAACCCGGTTCAGGTCCCAAATGTAGCCACGGATCAACTCCATCGCCTTCTCCAGCGTGCCGGACAGATCGCCCAGCTCATCGTTGGTATTGTGGTCCAGCGCCAGGTCCAGATGGCCCTCCTGAAGAGGCTGGACCTGCCGGGTAATGTGCAGGATGGGCGCAAGGACATTCTTCAGCACATAGAGCACCAAGCTGATTAAGCAAGCCAGCGCCAGAACCAGACAGACCGCCGTGATACCCTGCATCCACATAATGGTGGAGTGCATCTCTTTGGTGCTTTTCTCATTCAGGTCATTGGCACACTCAATCACGCTGTCCAGCTTGCCCACCAAAGTGGTAAGGTTGGACTGAATAGTATTTTGATAGTAGCTCTGGGCCTGAGCCGGACTGGACGCCATCCGCGACTGCGCCTCAGCCACAGACTGGTGCAGCTGCTTGTGCAGAGGCTGAATTTCGTTCCGCAGAGCCAGAATCTGCGCATTCTCCGTACCCGCCTCACCGTAGATCCACTGTCCCAGCACACACTGAGTGTCGTCTGTGCCCGGGAACTGTCCGCCCGCATACAGAGCGTTGCTTAGCGTGACAGACCATTTATAGTGGGCGGCCTCAGCGGACTGCGCTCGGGTCAGCAAGGCGACATTTTCTGCGCTTGCCTCCTGCATACTCTTAACCCGCAACAAATTAAAGGTGGTGACCCCACTGAACAGCAAGATAGATAGCAACGCCGCGGCAACCCGGTAAAACACCATTTTCTTAATACTCTTACGCATCATCAACATCCTCACTTTTTTAGAGTGTCGCACAAGGGTGGTATAGTAGAGTATACCATACATGACTGTCTAAATTCAATACCTTTCTTGCTCTTCCAGAAAAAACCGGGGAACGTCTGAAAACGTTCCCCGGCCTGAATTCCATTTACTTGGCTTCACCTTTCACAGAGGCCGCGATAGAGTCGGCCAGGGCGTCAATCTCCGACTCGTTGTCCGCCTTCAGGGAGGAGGTAACGGTCATCTCCTCATCCAGGACGGTCATGTTCTTCAGGCTCTCAATTTCTTCCTTCATCAGCGCGCCGGAGCGGGGGGCCCAGGAGCCGCTGCCCATGATGGCCACAGTGCGCTTTTGCAGGTTCAGGGCCTTCATATCCATGAGGAAGTTGTGCATGGGCGGGAAGATGCCCAGGTTGTAGGTGACGGAGGCCAGCACCAGGTGGCTGTACTTGAACAGGTCGGAGATCAGGTAGCTGACG
>CATKHE010000087.1 GCA_949747935.1 uncultured Eubacteriales bacterium | reverse complement strand
GGCAATACCTCTGACCCCGGCCTGACCGACCCCGCCGACCCCACCGCTCCCGCCGAGCCGACCACTCCCACTGACGCCCCCACCGGCGAAAAGAACAGCGTCCTGCCCGTGGTGGCGGTTGTCGCGGCGGCGCTGCTGGGCGGCGGAGCGTTCTACTTCATCAAACGCAGGAGGTAATCTACCATGAAGAAACTGACAACTCTTTTTTCCGTTCTGTGCCTAACCCTGGCTCTGACCGTCCCCGCCAGCGC
Source organism: uncultured Eubacteriales bacterium (assembly GCA_949747935.1). The sequence continues at coordinate 5,802 of CATKHE010000087.1, read as the reverse complement.
GTTGGACTACAACATCGACGGCCCCGGCGACCCGGAGTACGGCAAGTCCACCTCCATCGAGCCGGTCATCACGGCTGACCGGGGCGAGCTGCCCAACGTGGACGTGAGCAAGAACGCGGCCCTGATCCCTCCCACGTTCGGAAGCCCCACCGTCTACACCCTAAATACCGACAACCCCCTGACGCCCAATCTGGCCCCAGGCTATACGCCTGGCGAGGGGACCATCGTCAGTGGCGGCTCCGGGATCACCATTACCCCACCTGATCTCAGTGGGATCTCCAACGGCGGCACTGCTGCTCCCTCCACCGGGTACACAGAGGTCACGCCTGACCTCTACTATAGCGGCGGTCACCTGGGAACCCTGAAAATCCCCAGCCTGAATGTGAACGTCAGGGTCTACGAGGGTACGGGCAGCTCCGTCCTGGCGAAAGGGGCGGGCCACTTTGAGGATACCAGCATTTGGGACGGCAACTGCGCCATCGCCGGTCACAACCGCGGGGCCAACTGCTATTTTGGGGACATCCACAACCTGAACGTGGGTGACACCATCACCCTGACAACCAAGTTGGGCACCCGCACCTACTCTGTTACCAGCGTGAACAAGATCAGCGAAACGGACACCTCTCTGCTGGCCCCCACCGTTGAAAACTGCGTCACCCTGTTTACCTGTGTTCGCAACCAACGAGCCTACCGCTGGGCTGTCCGGGCCGTGGAGGTCTGACTTATACCCGCTGAAAAAGTATTTACACATTGGACTTGTTTCCTCCTTTGTGGTATTATTGAGATAGTAAATTCCACAACATATCATATAGGAGGAACATAACATGAGTAAAAAGAAAGATTTGGCAGTCCTGACCGCAGGTATCCTGATCGGAGCCGCCCTGGTCCCCGCCGCCAACGCGGCGGTCCAGCAGCTCACCGCGACCTCCAGCGCCCAGACAATTTATGTGGATGGGAAATCTGTTGAGCTGAGTGCTTACATCATTAACGACAGCAACTATGTAAAGCTGCGTGATGTCGGCAAGGCAGTGGGCTTTAACGTGTACTGGGATGGAAGTGCTGTCCAGATCGAGAGCGACGCCCCCTATACCGGGACCGCCCCCGCTCAGAGCACAACGGATACCCGAGGGCTCACCTACAACTCGGACGGCTCCATCAATGTCCCCACAGACGGCTCTAAGTATATCCCCCAGGTCGGAGACCGGGTCAGATGCGACGACGGCTACAACTACGAGGTGAAGGACGTCATCCGCTACGACAACAATGTGTTCGCGGAGGGGCCGGTCGGCGAGCTGCCCCAGCCCACCTGCGACTGGAGTGCCTTCCCAGAGGCGGAGGTCCCAAAGGTGGAAGTCAGGCACTTCTCAGACCAGTATGGCGATGACTTGTTTATCCGCAACATCTACGAGACCCGTCGTATGCAGTACACCATCTACAACGCTCTGGAGAAAGAGCCCAGCGCATGGCGGGACGGCAAGCCGCTGGCCAGCGTCGCCCTGACCATAGACCCGCAGTATGAGGCATACACGGACGTCTTCTGGCCCTGGCGGGATTCCGAACTGGAGAAACTGGTCCACGGAAGACCCAACAGCCACTATTACGTGGAAGCATGGGACTACTACCATAATGGCATCTTCCAGTACACCCGCTACTGTGTGCTCTCCCTGTAAAACTGAATCGACCCCAACGCCCCCTCTGGGTACAGAGGGGGCGTTTTGTGCCCAAAATCTTAATTAGGAGGAACTTGTTTTGAAAAAACGTCTGATTTCTCTCTTTCTTGTCTTCGTCACCCTGCTGGGCATTCTGCCCATCACCACCCTAGCCGCACCCACCCTGGAGGAGGCCATGGCAGATGTAAGTATTTATGGCAAATATGAGCCGCTGACTTGGCTGACCATGAATGGCAGCGTCAAAACACAGCGGTACACCTATTATCGCTATCGGTCGTTAGAGACCGGCCAGATCAAAGAGATCCCGGCCTACTGCGTGGACCCATATCTGCAAGGCGTGCCGGTGAAGGTTCCCGATGGGACATCCATCCGGTATGGAGCCAATGAGACGATAACCGATTATAAGCTGATGGGTATTATCGGCAGCGGCTATCCGCATCAATCCCTGGGCGCCCTGGGCCTCCAGACCGTGGAGGAGGGCTACTACGCCACCAAGACCGCCATCTGGATCTACCTTCTGCCCACCTGGTCTATCGACAAGCTGGGCATCAACCCCGCCCTCACCGGCGCGGACCGAGAGGCGGCGGAACGTGTCCTTCAGGCCACCAAAGACATCTATTGGCAGGGGACCATGTGGAACAAGATGTATACCCCCAAACTTACCGCTATGGCGGATCAGGACAAGGCATACCCTGTGACCATCAACGGCCAGCCCTTCTATCAGCAGGTGTTCACTATCAACAGCGAGACCTGGGCCATCGAACCGGTCCAGCTGGCCCTGTCGGAGGGAGCGCCAGCTGGTACGAAGATCCTTGACATGAACAACAAGGAGATCACCCAGCTTGTTCTGGAAAGCCAAGCGGGCATAACCGGGCTGGCAGGAAAATGCAAGGTGGTCTACCCCGCCTCCGCTGTGGAGGGTCAGACCGGCTCCGCCCAACTGAACATGATCTGTGTGGTGGACCAGTACGTCGTTTATTACGCCAAATGCCTGGAGACCGACCAGTACGGCAATATTCAGGACTACCTCCTGGACACCGACCCTCATATGCGGATCAAAGGTTCCGCCATCAGCCAGTTTTCCCCTGATTCTCAGTCCCCGGACGGTCCCGGCAGCCCCGATGAGCCCGATCCCGGCGTGACCCAGCTGAAGATCACCAAGCTGGAGACCGGGACTGACACCCCCCTGGAAGGAGCCGTTTTTGAGGTCCTGTATCCGGATGGCAGCCCTGTGGGCTCCTTCTCCACCAACCAAAACGGCACCATCACCATCCCTTTGAGCATCACCGGAAATTACACTGTGACAGAGAAGGTGCCTCCGGAGTTTCACCTCCTGCCCGAGCAAACCACTCAAAATGTGAAGGTCCTCCACGGTAAGAGGGCGGAGCTGACCTTCTGGAACGATCCCTACGGCGACCTGCGGGTAGAGAAGATCAGCGATACCGGAGAGGGCTTGAAAGGTGTTACCATCCAAATCAAGCACATCGCCACTGGCGAGACCAGATCCGATCAGACCGGCCCCGGAGGGGTCATCCAGTTTACCGGCCTGAAACCCGGTGGCTGGGAGGTACGGGAGACTGCCGGCATCGAGGGCTGGCTGGCCGACACCGAGACCGTCCAGACCGTGAGCGTCGTCAGCGGCCAGGAATCTACCGTCACCCTCACCAACAAAGAATTGCCCGGCCTCAGAATCATAAAGTACGACCGAAAATCTCTGACCACCATGCCCGACGTCTCTTTTGAGGTGTTCCGGGACAACACCTCTCTGGGCATCTTCCAGACGGATGCCCTGGGTGAATTGCTGTTGACTGACCTCCCCGAGGGCAGCTACCGCATTGAGGAGCGGCACACAGGGGATGACGCCCACATCCTGGACCCCACCCCGCAGTATGTTGAGCTGAAAGCCGGTATGGGGATCGTGGAGCTGGTGTTTTTCAACGACCTGCTGCCCGGTATCCACCTCATCAAGGTGGACAGCGCCAACTTTTCCCAGCCCATCCCCAACGTCAAATTCAGCATCCGGGCCGTGGACGGCACGTTTGGCCCGAAAGAATTTACCACCAACGAGGACGGCGAGATCGACTTGTCCAGGCTGTCCCCTGGCGCTTACGAGGTGCTGGAGCTGGAGTGCCCCGGTTATGTCATCGACAACGCCCAGCGGATTATCCAGCTCAAACCCAATGAGGACGCTCAGTTTGTCTTTACCAACAGTAAGCTCCCCTCCCTCCATCTGGTAAAAAGAAGCTCAGATGGCAAGCCGCTGGTTGGCGTCTCCTTCCGGCTGGCAAAGATCGAGGACGGCTCCTATTACCTGGACCGCACCACCTCAGCCACCGGAGAGATCATGTGGGAAGGTCTGGAGCCGGGAGTTTATTCCCTGCGGGAGATCGCCAGCCTGCCGGATCACATCCTGGACCCCAGAGAGTACCATGTGGAACTCTTTCCGGGCAAGACCAGCGAGAAGGTCCTGGTCAATTCCAAACGGCCCAACCTTACCGTCTGCAAACACGACGCTGATACAGGGGAAGCGGTGCCCGACACCGTGTTTCAGGTGAAGGCGGCCGACGGCCACAGTGTTGATGAGGTCAGGACTGGTCCAGACGGAAAAGCGGAGCTGAAAAATCTCCTGCCTGGAGTGTACGAGATCTCTGAGAAATCCGTACCCTCCCCTTATCTCAACGACTCCCAGCCGCAGTTGGTAACGCTATATCCCGACCGTGACCACACCGTTTACTTCACCAACCATAAGAGGCCGGTCATTGAAATCATCAAGGAGAACGCGGTCACCTTTGAGCCGCTGCCCAATGTGCCGTTCCGGGTTTGGTACGCCAGCAACAACACCGCCACCGGCGAGATCAACGATCTGGGCGTTTTTTACACCGACAAAAATGGACGCATTGAGCTGAACGGCCCGGAGATGGGCGAGCTGGGTCTGCGGGATGGCTGGTTCCGGGTCCAGGAGCTGGAGCCGCTGAAAGGCTTCGCTAAGGCCGACCCGGATACCCAGGAGGCGTTTGTCCCTGCTGGTCAGGGCCATACCTTCCGGTTCCGCAATCAGCCCCTGTCCGCCATTTGTGTCTGGAAATACGACAGCCAGCATCCAAATCAGGCCATTGAGGGAGCGGTATTCCAAATCAGATATCTCTCCGGCAGCACCTCCGGAACAGGCGGCACCGTCATCGGCCCCTTCCGCACCTCGGCCAACGGCTCCTTCACGGCCACTGGGCTGAAAAGGGGAACTTATATCATAGAGGAAGTGTCCAGCGACGGGGACCATGTGATGGACACCCCGCCTCAGACTGTCTACCTCTCCGGCGAGGAGCAGGAGGTCATCCAGGTCTACTTCGGCAACAGTGCCAAGGGCTCCCTGCTGGTGAAAAAGGTGGATGCTTCCAACGGCAAGCCGTTGTCTGATGTGGAGTTCATGGTGACCACCAGCAATGGCACAGTCGTTGGCGACGCCAACGGAAAATTTGTGACGGACAGTGCGGGGACGTTCACCATCAGTGGGATCGACCCCAACACGACGCTGATCGTGAAGGAAACCAGAGCAAAATCGGGGTATCTCCTTGACGACACTCCCCAGACAGTCCAGATCAAAGCCGGACAGACCGTCACACTGGAGTTCCGCAACAAGCCTCTGGGAAATCTCATCATCCACAAGCTGTCCGGGGCAGATAAAAAAACGCCCCTGGCGGGCGTCCAGTTCAAGATCGCCTACGCGGACGGCAAGGTGGTGGACAACGGCAAGCTGTCTTCCAACGGGCTGTACTGGACCGATGCGGAAGGCCGGATCGTTTTGTCTGGGATCACAGGGACCATCATCTGCACCGAAATGGCGAGCATCCCAGGCTATAGGATCGACCCCAACACCCGTACTCAGACGGTGGTAGTCAACCCGGATGATACCCAGGAGCTCTACTTTTACAACGATCCCATCTGCGGCATCTTGATTCACAAAGTCGATTCTGTCACAAAGAAGGGGATTTATGGAGTTTCTTTTCTGCTTTACGATTCCAACAAGAATCCCATTGGGCAGTACAGCAGCGATGACCGCGGTTACGTCTATATCGACGACGTGCCTGCGGCTGGCCGCTACTACCTCCGGGAACTGGAAAATGAGGGATATGTC
>CATKHE010000086.1 GCA_949747935.1 uncultured Eubacteriales bacterium | reverse complement strand
CACATCGACCTTCAGGCAGCCTCAGAGCGGAATATCCCGGTGGTCAACGTCATCCGCAACGCCGTGCCAGTGGCTGAGTTTACCTTGGGCATGATGCTGGCCCTGACCCGGAACATCGCCGCCTCCCACCGGCACCTGATTGGCGGGGCCTGGGTGAAGGAGTTCCCCAATTCTGGCTTTACCGCCACACTGAGCAACCTGACGGTAGGCCTGGCCGGATTGGGCAACGTGGGCATTGAGGTGGCCCTTCGGCTGAAGGCGATGGGGGTCTCCATGGTCGCCTACGACGGCTATCTGGACCAGGAGCGGCTGGTGCGCAACGGACTGGAGGACATCCGGATTGTCCCGGCTCTGGAGGATGTCTTCCGGCAGGCGGACATTGTCAGCCTCCATCTGCGGCTCACCCCGGAGACGGAACGCACCATCGACCGGCGGTATTTCTCACTCATGAAGCCCACCGCCTATTTTATTAACACCGCCCGCGGCGGTCTGGTGAATCAGGCCGACCTGTTGGAGGCGCTGCGGACCCGTTCCATCGCCGGAGCGGCTCTGGACGTCTTCGACGCGGAGCCCCTCACCCCCAGCGCCGGCTTCGGCGGGCTGGACAATGTGGTTATCACCCCCCACATCGCCGGGGCCACGGTGGACGCCATCCCCAAGTCCCCCTTCCTGCTGATGCGGGAGGTGGACAAAATTCTGAACGCCGGTCTCACCGACCGGATCGTGAACCGCGCGCAGATTCAACTGAATTGACAAGGAGGAACGACCCATGATTTTAAAGGAAGAACGGGAGCAGGTCGTAGAATACGGCAAAAAGCTGGTGGAGCTGGGGCTGACCGTGGGTACCTTCGGCAACCTGAGCGTCTATAATCCCAAGGAAAACCTGATGGCCATCAGCCCCTCGGGCATGGACTATTTTCTCACAAAGCCGGAGGATGTAGTGGTCCTCACCCCCGACGGCGAGAAGGTGGACGGAGACGCCAAACCCTCCAGCGAATACGATATGCACCGCATTTTCTATCAGAAGCGGCCCGGCGTCAACGCCGTCATCCACACCCATTCCACCTATGCCACCACCTTAGCCTGCCTCCACTGGAGCATTGAGCCTCTCCACTATCTGGTGGCCTATTCCGGCGCTGATGTGCCCTGTATCCCTTATGTGCAGTTCGGCACCTATGAGCTGGCCCAGGCGGCCTATGACGCCATGGGAGAGGACCATTTCGCCTGCCTGCTGGGCAACCACGGCCTGCTGGCGGTGGGCGGCAATCTCTCATATACGCTAGATGTGGCACAGCAGATCGAATTTGTCTCTCAACTCTACTACAACACCCGCATGGCGGGCGGAGCCGTCAATCTGACTCCCAAAGATATGGAGATCGTTCTGGGCTCCTTCCAGAACTACCGAAAGAAATAATCCGGGAGGTGCGCTCACATGATACAGATAAAGGGACTGGCAGGGGCATCAGGCTGTGCGGCGGGCCGGGCGGCGGTGTTCCGTCCTTCGGCGCTCTGTCTGGAGCGCCGGACGGTCGACGACCCTCAAACAGAAATTGACGACATGGAGGCCGCCCGCGCCCGGTATATTGACTCCCTGCGCCGTCTGGCCGTCCAGGCTCGGGACACACAGGGCGAGGAGGGCGCCGCCATCTTTGAGGCATATCAGGTTATCGCCGAGGACGACTATCTCTTCGACCAGGTAAAAGAGCTGATTCGTGCGGAGTCGGTCTGCTCCTCCTGGGCCATCGAACAGAAGCGGGCGGAAACCGAGTCCATGTTCCTGGGGGTGGACGACCCCTACCTCCAGGACAGAGCTGCGGACATCAACAACGTCTGTCGGGAGATCACCTGCGAAATCCAGGGTCTCGGGGCGGCTGACCCCTTTGCCGGCCTCCAGGGGGACAGCCTCATCGTCTTCGCCGAGGACCTCACCCCTGCCGACACCGTACGGATGGACCGGAAGCGGCTGGGCGGCATGGTCACCGAGAAAGGGGGCGTCACCTCCCACACTGTCATTCTGGCCAAGGCTCTGGGCGTCCCGGCCATTGTGGGCACCGGCCCCATGCTGGACCTGGTATCCAGCGGCCAGGAGGCTTTGGCGGACGGCGGCACAGGTTCGGTGATCCTGAGTCCTGACGAAGCTGCCAAAGCAGCGTTTCAGATCAGGAAGGCGGAGGACGACCGCCAGCGCCTCCTTTTTGACGCCTGTAAGGAGGCCCCCGCCCGGACCAAGGACGGCTTCTCTGTCCGAGTGAACATCAACTCCGGCGATAGGGAGAGCATCGACGCCTTTGACGCCGCCGCCTGCGATGGAATCGGCCTGTTCCGCACCGAGTTTCTCTATATGGGACAGAACGGCTATCCTTCTGAGGAGCTTCAGTTTGAGGCCTACCGCTCCATGGCGGAGAAAAACCAGGGCCGTGAGCTGATTATCCGCACCCTGGACATTGGTGGAGACAAACAGCTGGACTATATGGACCTGCCCAGGGAAGCCAACCCCTTCCTGGGCTACCGGGCCATCCGGCTGTGCCTGGACCGGGAGGAAATCTTCCGGACTCAGCTGCGGGCCGTCCTCCGGGCCAGTGTCTTCGGTCAGGTGAAGATTATGTTCCCCATGATTGTCAACCTGGAGGAGCTGCTCCAGGCCAAGACGCTGCTGGCCCGGGCCATGGAGGAGCTGGATCAGCGGGGCGAGGCCTACAACAGGGAGATACCGGTGGGTATTATGATCGAAACTCCCGCCGCCGTCATGCTGTCTGACATCCTGGCCTGTCATGTGGACTTCTTCTCCATCGGCTCCAACGACCTGATTCAATACACCACCGCCAGCGACCGGATGAACGAGAGGGTCCAGTACCTCTACGACAGCTGCAACCTCTCCGTTCTGCGCTCCATCAAGCTGGTGTGTGACAACGCCCGGGCCCGGAAGGTGGACGTGGGCATCTGCGGCGAGACCGCCTCCGAGCCCCGGCTCATCCCCCTATGGTGCGCCATGGGCATCAATGAGCTGTCGGTGGCGCCGGCACTGGCGGGCCGCACCAAATATATCATCAATCAGACCTCTAAGGCGGATCTGGAACCGGTAATGGACGCCATTCTCGCCCAGGGCAGCGTCCCCGCGGCCCGGGAGCGGCTGGACCAGATCCTGCGGGAGCTGGGCCTATGAGCGGCAAAAAGAGACGGACCAAAAAGATATATCCCAAACCTGCCCTTCCGGAGGACAATCTGGCCCGTTGGGACCGCTGCGTCTACTGCGGCAAGCCGGTATCCCCGGAGGCTCCGCCCGCTGTTGCGCAGGGGCGCACCCGCCGCTTCCCCGCCTGCGGCGTCCCCTGCAAGGAGGCTGCAGAGGACTACGTCCAGGCAGATCAAAAGCGAAAGCTGGGGCTGTACCTGATTCTGATGGTCTGCGCCATCCTCATTCTGATCTCCGCGCTGGGCGGCTGGCAGGGACCGCTGACGTATACAGCCATTCTGCTGGCTGGAATTGGCTTCGCAGCCTTCCCCTACCCCATTACCACCTTCGAGACTTTCCAAAGCTGCCCCATCCGGCGAGTGACGCAGATTACCCGGATTCTGGGGACGGTTCTGATTCTGCTGGCCCTGATCTTTATTTTCCTGGCGTAGCGGACGGAACACCGGTTCCCGCCGCTGTATAAAACCGGCGCTGAGCGCCGCCGTGTCAAGACTGTCTCTGACAGTCAAACGGCGGCGCTTTTCGTAATTATATCCCAGTAAGAGCAATAAGCAGATATTTTTTGACAAATTCTCCTTTGACTTTCCAAAAATTGTTTGATAGAATGGTTTCATTATTTCAAAACAATGGTCCATATATGTGAACCTCTAAGCAGATACTCAATACTCAGGAATAGGAGTGTCAGGCAGTGGAAGACAAGAAGCGAATCGCACAGGAGGATTTTTTCAATCCCTTTTACGAGAAGAACTTCAAAAAGATGTTCGCCTACGCCAACGCAATTGTGGAAAATCACGATCTGGCGGAGGAGGTTGTTCAGGATGCCTATCTGGAGGCGCTGAAACAGCTGGACTTTCTGGTCGGAACGGAGCTGCCGGAGCGCTGGCTGCAGCAGGTGGTAAAGCACAAGGCCCTCCACGCGAAACGAACGCAGATGCGCGATAAATGGAGACTGGCTGAGCTGAACGAGGGCTTGATCCCGGACAGCTTCGCCGAGAAAGAGCTGAGGGAAGTGGAAAGCGCCGACGCAGTCAATGAAATCAATAGCATCCTGGAGGAAAAGCTAAAGCCAATGGACCTCACCCTGCTGAGGAAAATCTCGGCGGAGGGCGCAAGCTTCAAGTCAGTCTCAGCCGATACGGGCCTGTCCCTCAGCGCCTGTCAGAAAAGAGTCCAGCGGGCCCGAAAAAAGCTGGAAAAATATTTCCCGTTCCATTAAAAATTTTTTTTAAAAAAATGTCCATTTTTTTGTCCGTCTGGGATATATGTAGCAAGGGGGTCAAAACCTGTGGGTGATGAATATTCAAAAAAAAGGTATTCCCATTTAGACCAGTTAAGCACAAAAGATTTAGAGGAGATCCTTCGTGCGTCGGCTTTGTCAGAGGAGGCGGACAACCCGGAGCTGATCGACCAGATTTTGGAGGTGATCGCAGAGCGAGAATCAGAACATCTGCCCAGCGCAGAACAGGCCCGCAGAGATTTTGACCAACTTTACCGCACTTTGGAGGAACCCCTGTATCCTGTGGAGAGCAGCAAAATGGCGAAGCTTGGAGCGAAGAAGTGCCTTTCCCATAAACAGAGAAAATGGCGTTTCAAATTCACCCTGCTTACCGCCGCCGCTGTGGTACTCGTATTCATAACCTGTGTTCCGGTGTTCGGCCACGCAAACGTTATCCAAATGGTCGCCACCTGGACCGCGGAACAGTTCCATTTCTCTTTGCCCGCTTCATCGAAAAGTCAGGGTATTCCTAAAGAGTATGCGGAATTGCAAAAGGCTATGGAAGAATGTGGGGATGAACTTCTGGTTCCTAAATTCCCTAGTGACTTTGAGGCTGGAGAGCCTGTATTTTCTTACAATTCCAAGACGAAAAAAATTCAATTCGTTATTACTTGGCAAAAGCAGGGTAAATTTTTTGTGTTTAATGTAAAGCGGGATAGTGAGCAGAATCCTAATTTGCTTCAATATGAAAAAGTCGATTCAAAATTTGAAACTTATATATGCAACGGTATTAAACACTATCTATTACCAAATTCGGACAATAATACGGCCACATGGTATATTGGCATGACTGAATACTATATTGTTACGAATATGCCAATCTCCAACCTCAAGGAGACACTAGAATCTATGTATGAGGAATGAAAAGACAATGAAAACAAAAAAAATACTTTCACTCGTTCTGTCCATCGTTTTTATAGCTACAATGGGTATTCCTGTTTTAGCTGCTGGAACCATTGATCCAAAGGCAAGTGCTCAAATCGCTGTATATGGTATGGATGTTACTCCTTATACAGGCGAACTAATTGTCGATTTTTCTATCACCGGTAGCGGTAAAATGGAGAAAATCGGCTGTGAGAGTATTTTCGTTTACAAGCTCATTGATGGCCGATGGATATTAACATATAGCAAGGCAGAAAATGATGATGGAATGAGTGTTACAGATGCTTATTTCCATCTGAATACATTTGAATTCGACAGCGAGCGTTTTGAAGCCTACAAGGTAGTTATTACTGTTTTCGCAAAAAATGCCAAGGGCCGTGATTCCAGATCAGAGACATTCTTTGTGACGGGTCAGTAGGATTAAGATATCAATAATAGGTGGAGGGCTTGGCATTTTGCGCCGGGCCCT
>CATKHE010000085.1 GCA_949747935.1 uncultured Eubacteriales bacterium | reverse complement strand
CTCTCTGTCCGGCTGGACGACCCGGAGCGGAGAAGCGGGGTTGTCCCCGCGCCGGGGCCGCTGGACATCGTCTATGAGGATGCCGATCTGATCGTTCTGAATAAGGCGGCGGGGGTGTCCGTCCACCCGGGGCCGGGGCATTTTGACGATACGCTGGGTAATTTTCTCCTCCATCATTACGATATGGAGGGTGAGACCGCCGATTTTCACCCCGTCCACCGGCTGGACCGGGGGACCAGCGGCCTGCTGGTGGCCGCCAAGCACCCTCACGCCCAGGAGGCGCTGAAAAACCAGCTTCACACGGAAAATTTCCGCCGGGTCTACCTGGCGGTGTGCGAGGGGGTTCCGGAGCCTTACTCCGGGGTCATTGACGCACCTCTGGGCCCCAAGCCGGGCTCCCTGATGGAGCAGATGGTTCGGCCCGACGGCAAGCCCGCACGCACGAAATACGGGGTGCTGCGCCGGTGGGGGGCGCGGGCCCTCCTCAGCATAGAGCTGGAGACGGGCCGCACCCATCAGATACGGGTCCATATGGCCCACATCGGCCATCCCCTCGTCGGGGACTTCCTCTACGGGACGGAGGACCGGGACCTCATCTCCCGGCCAGCCCTCCACTCAGGCTATCTGTCCTTCCTCCACCCCATCACTGGGGAGAAGCTGCAGTTCTCTGCCCCCCTGCCCCAGGACATGGCCCGGCTGAAACTGTAAAATCTGACAAAAACCTCTGGTAATCTTGTCCCTTTTGTGGTATCATGGCAGATGTAAAATTTTTGCCGCAGGAGGTATGTCAATATGTCCTATCGTGATACTTATGAAGCCTGGCTGTCCAATCCCGCCCTGACCGCCGAGGAGAAGGCCGAGCTGGAGGCCATCAAGGGCGACGAGAAGGAGATCGAATCCCGCTTTTTCGCCCAGCTGGAGTTCGGCACCGCCGGCCTCCGGGGTACCATGGGGGTAGGTCTGTACCGGATGAACCTCTACACGGTCAGCCACGCCACCCAGGCCTTTGCTCAGGTGATCCTGGCCGAGGGTCCCGAGGCTGTCAAGCGGGGGGTGGCCGTGTGCTACGACTGCCGGAACCACTCTGAGGAATTTGCCCGGGCGGCCGCCCTCATCCTGGCCAACAACGGCATCCCCGTGCGCCTGTTTGACGCCCTGCGCCCCACCCCGGAGCTGTCCTTTGCTATTCGGGAGTACGGCTGTATCGCCGGCATCAACATCACCGCCAGCCACAACCCCAAGGAGTACAACGGTTATAAGGTCTATTGGGAGGACGGCGCCCAGCTGCCTCCCAACCACGCCGACCAGGTGTCCAAGATCATGCGGGAGCTGGACGTGTTCGACGGCCCCAGGCTGAGCTGCGACACCCCCGCTCCGATCACCATGATGGGAGAGGAGACCGACGAGAAGTTCCTGACCAATTCTCTGGCGCAGGCTATCGACACCGAGGCGGTGGCCAAGGTGGCGGACCAATTCAAGATGGTGTACACCCCCTTCCACGGCACCGGCTACAAGCTCATCCCTGAAGCACTGAAACGGCTGGGCATGAAGCACGTCGTCTGTGTCCCCCAGCAGATGGTCATTGACGGAGACTTCCCCACGGTGGCCTCCCCCAACCCGGAGAACCCGGAGGGCTTCTATCTGGCGGTGGACATCGCCAGGAAGGAGGGGGCCGACTTCATCCTGGGCTCCGACCCCGACGCCGACCGGGTGGGCCTGATGGTCAACACCGGGAACGGGGAGTTCAAGGTGCTCACCGGCAACCAGTCCGGCGTGCTCCTGCTGGACTACCTCATCGGGGCCATGAAGCGCACCGGTAAGCTGCCCGCCAACCCGGTGGCCCTCAAGACCATTGTCACCACCGAGATGGCCCGGAAGGTGGCCGAGGTCAACGGGCTGAAATGCTTCGACACCTTCACCGGATTTAAGTTCCTGGCCCAGAAGAAGGACCGGCTGGAGAGCAGCGGCGAGGGGAATGTAATCATGTCCTATGAGGAGAGCTACGGCTATATGCTGGGCTCCTTCGTCCGGGACAAGGACGCCGTCACCGCCGCCGTGGCTATGACCGAGATGGCCGCCTGGTACGCCGGAAAGGGCATGACTCTCTACGACGCCCTGCTGGCGCTGTATGAGAAGTATGGTTATTACAGCGAGAAGACGTTGAATCTGGTCATGCCCGGCCTGGACGGCCTGAAAAAGATGGCCGAGCTGATGGCAAATCTTCGGGAGCAGCCCCCAGTGGAGATTGCCGGGGTGGCTGTGAAGGAACAGAAGGACTACAAGGACGGCAGTGTGGTCTCTGTGGCCGACGGGTCCAAGACCGCGATGGAACTGTCCGGCTCCAACGTGCTGCGGTATGAGATGGCCGACGGCACCAGCCTCATCGTCCGGCCCTCGGGAACCGAGCCCAAGGTGAAGGTCTATATCCTGGCCAACGGAACGTCCGCAGAGGACTGCGGCGGCAAGGTGGAGCGGTACGCCGCCTGGGCCGAGGGCCTCAAGGGCTGACCTGTCAGAACACAGCGCATCGAGCCGCCCGTCCCTTGGTGGGATGGGCGGCCGTCATTTTCTGGAGTCCTGAAAAAATCCCAAAAAGGAATTGACAAACGGGGCGAGATGGGGTAAGATAATGAGCAATCATTATAAAAGCGATGACCGGGATAGTAGGCTTGTCTGGATCTGAAGAGAGGGCGCGGGTGGTGCGAGCGCCTGTGAAGGACCTCCTGCCGAACCTCACCCGCGAGCAGTCTTTCTGAACCGGCGGAAGGCCGCAGTAGGTTGGAACGGTTCCCTCCGTTAACGGGGCAGCGAGCGCATGGCGGCACGCCATGAATTTAGGTGGTACCACGGAGTATTTGGCTTCGTCCTATTGGGATAGGACGGGGCTTTTTTGTTTTACACAGTACGGAGGTGACGTTTTATGAATGGAGCGCAGGCGCTGATTGAGAGCTTGAAGCGGGAATGCGTGGACCATATCTTCGGCTATGCCGGAGCCACCATCTGCCCGGCGGTGGACGCGCTGAGGGAAGCGCCCGAGATCGGCTACACCCTGGTGCGGACCGAACAGAATGCGGGGCATATGGCCTCGGGCTACGCCCGGGTGAGCGGCAAGGTGGGGGTGTGCATGGTGACCTCTGGCCCGGGGGCCACCAACCTGATTACCGGCATCGCCACCGCATATATGGACTCCATCCCCATGGTGGCCATCACCGGCCAGGTGCCCAGCCACCTGCTGGGCCGGGATATCTTCCAGGAGGTGGACATCACCGGTGCGGTGGCCCCCTTCTCCAAGCACAGCTACCTGGTGAAGGACCCCAACCAGATTCCCCGTGTTGTCCGGGAGGCCTTCCACATCG
>CATKHE010000084.1 GCA_949747935.1 uncultured Eubacteriales bacterium | reverse complement strand
GTGACGGTGAGCGCCAAGGTCAGAGACTTGGACGAGCTGTGCAATGAGATATCCTGCGCCTTCCCCCAGGACCTCTGGGGCGGCTACGGCGAAATCCTCACCAACGCCCGCCAGGAGGAGGCCGCGTCCAGAGCACGAGAAGCGGTCCGCCGGGCCCGGGAGGCCCTGGAGGCCGGGGTGACACCCGACGCCCTGCTCACCGATGTGGAGGAGGCGCTCCAAGCCCTGGGGGAGCTCACCGGCCAGTCCGTCCGGGAGGATGTCACTGACCGCATCTTCTCCAAATTCTGCGTCGGAAAATAGGACAAGGGGCGGCTGAGGCCGTCCCTTGTTACAGCTCGATGCGCTCGGGAAAGGCCTCCCGGCGCAGGACGCCCCACATTTTGTCGATGTAGGACAGGGTGTAGTAATTTTCATAATAGTGGTAGAAAAAGGCCCCCTTCAAGGTCATCTGCCAGACCCCGCCCTCCTCCGTCACCAGGCCCAGCAGGCGGGCCAGCTTCAGCTCCAGGCCGTACATCTTTTTCAGTGGAACACCGAAAAATTTCTCAAAGTTCCCCTCGTCTACCTGGGTGCTGTAGGCCGTCCAAAACAGGTAATACACCATCCGCTGCCGGAGGGTGAACCGCAGCGTCAGGCAGCTGGGAAGCTGTCCGCCGTCGATACGGCGGCAGTACTCCTCCACCGAGAAGGTGTTGATCTTGAACCGGTCCCGCAGCAGGGTGGCGGCGGAACAGCCGAAGCCCAGAAAGTTGTCCCGGGTCATGGAGGAGTACCGGGCCTTGGGGTCGCTGGAGAAGGTCCAGATGGAGGTGCGGGTATAGCCCTGCTCCAGACAGTGGCGGGTGATCCCGTCCAACAGCCTTCGCTTCTCCCTCCTGGGCATGGCTTGGATGGGGCTGGCAGTGAAGGTGAAGTCGATAAAGGGGTAGATGGCCGCGTGGTTGGCTCCGCTGGCAAAGGCCAGGTCAACATCCGCTCTCAGATCTTCAAGGGTCTGGCCCGGCAGGGCGAAAATCAGGTCCATAGACACCGTTTCAAAGGGAATCTCCCGCAGCGCGGCGGACAGGACGGACGGGTCCACCGGTTTCCGGCCTAGAAGGGACTGGAATTTTGTCCGGAAGGACTGTATCCCGATGCTGATTTTGGTGACGCCGGCCTCCCGCAGGGTCCGCAGGAGAGGGACGGTCACATCGTCCGGGTGGAGTTCTACGCCAACGCCCTCGGTGATGATAAAATGCTCCGCCGCCGCCGCGATGATTTCGGTCAGCCGCCCAGCGGCCAGAGCCGGGGTGCCCCCGCCGAAATACAGGCTGGTGACCGCCCGCCTCCCGGGGACGCGTCCTCCCACCATGTGGATTTCTCTGATGAGGGCGTCGATATACCGGTCGCACAGCTCCCGGTCGTAGACCGTCTTGCAGTAGGGGCAGAAATCGCACAGGCTCCGGCAGAAGGGGATGTGGATATACAGCCCCAGGCCCTCGCAGTCCTCATAGGGGAGGATTTGGTCAAGCTCATTTGTAAAGGCAAAGGGCCTTGCCGACCGGGTGAGCCACATCCGGGTCAAATCAGTGAGTATCCCCATAGCGCCTCCTAGATATAGTTCAGATAGGTGCCCAGCATCTCCCGGATCACCCGGAGGTTCCCCCGGAAGAGCAGGGTGTACTCGGCCACGAAGAAATAGCCGCACCGCTCGCACAGGCCGGGTACATGGACACACCGCCCGCAGGTGCTGAGCCGGCCGTCCTCCATCACCACGCACTGGTGACAGGGGGTGGGAAAGCGGTTGTCGATCAGATAGGGGAAGGCGCTTCTCAGATTGAAGATGGGGGCTCCCTCCTCCATCATCTCCTCTATGACGGCGCAGCAGCGGGCCTTCTCCTCCCGGCTCAGGGCCAGCGCCTCGGTGTCCGGGTAGGGGGTGTGGAAGTTGAAGGAGACCGCCCGGACGTTGGGCTCCTCCCGGGCCGCCCGGCACACATGGCGGATGGCCCCCTGGTTGATTCGGTTGATGGCCATATAGAGGCAGATGTTGCTGGAGGAGGCGTTCCGGATATTCTCCAGAATCAGGTCATAGGTGTCCCCGCGGATGGCGTTGTGCCGCGCCCGGTCGCCGTCCAGGCTGAGGAGGATCAGGTCGGCCTCGGGCAGGTCCAGAGGGAAGGTGCCGTTTGTGACCACGTTGACGATGAGAAAGCCCATCTCCCTGGCTTCCCCCACCAGGTCCCGGAGGGTCTTCTCCCCGTCCCGCCAGAGGAAGGTCTCTCCCCCGCAGAAAAACAGGATGCGCACTCCCATAGAATACAGCGTTTTCATCTCGCCCCGTATTTGGCTGATGGGGTGGACGGCGGCGGTGATGTTGTTCACCGAGCAGTGCTTGCAGTGTAGATTGCACTTATCCGTTAATATGATGGTGCCCACGATAGGGTCCTTCCTCCCAAACAGGATCGTTTTCATGCCGAACGCCGCAAAATGCGCAAAGGCCGACAGCTTCATGGCCTCCCCCCCTTTCCTCCAGTATAGCTGCCTGTCCCCGCTCTGCCTATCGATTTGGGACAGTTGGTCGTTTTTCGAGGATAATCGGTCAGAAACTAAAAGGAGCGCCCCGAAGGGCGCTCCGAAGCGGGTAAAATGTCAGGCCAGGGCGGCGGTGATAATGGCCATAGAGTAGACCTCCTGGGCGTTGCAGCCCCGGGACAGGTCGTTGATGGGGGCGTTCAAGCCCAGCAGGATGGGGCCGTAGGCCTCGAAGGAGCCCAGGCGCTGGGCAATCTTGTAGCCGATATTGCCGGCGTTGATGTCGGGGAAGATGAAGGTGTTGGCGTAGCCGGCTACCTCAGAGTTGGGGCACTTGGTATGGGCCACCCGGGGGGAGACGGCGGCGTCGAACTGCAGCTCGCCCTCCACAGGCACGTCGGGCATGGCGGCCTTGGCCTTCTCGGCGGCATTGCGCATTTTGTCCACATCCGGACCCTTGCCGGAACCAAAGGTGGAGTAGCTGAGGAAGGCCACCTTGGGATCCACGCCGAAAATCTTGGCGCACTGGACGGTCTCGGCGGCGATCTCCACCAGCTCGTCCTCGCTGGGGTTGATGTTGATGGCGCAGTCGGCCATGGCCAGCACCATGTTGCCGCCGGTGGCGGAGGGCCGAACCAGGATAAAGCAGGAGGACACGATGGAGTTGCCCGGCTTGGTCTTGACCAGCTGGAGGGCGGGGCGGACGGTGTCAGCGGTGGAGTAGGTTGCGCCGCCCAACAGGGCGTCAGCAATGCCCATGGCCACCAGCATGGTGCCGAAGTAGTTGCCCTTTTTCAGCATGGCCCGGCACTCGTCGGCGGTCATCTTGCCCTTGCGCAGCTCCACCATCTTCTCCACCATGGCATCCATCTTCTCGTAGTTCTGCGGGTCGTAGATTTCGGCGCCCCGGATGTTGAAGCCGGCGTCCTCGGCGGCGGTCCGGATCTCCGTCTCGTTGCCGATGAGGACGGGGGTCAGGAAGGTGCCGGACAGCAGGCGGGCGGACGCCTCCAGGATACGGGGATCGGTGCCCTCGGTGAAGACGATCTTCTTGGGACTTTTCTTCAGGATATCAATGAGTTTTCCAAACATACTGCATCTGCCTCCAAATCATGAATTTCATTGTTTCTGATCCCGGTTTCTCTCCTAGTATGGTAGCATTTCCCGAGAAAAATTGCAAGTCCCGTGAGAGAGTTTTCTGGGAGCGGCTTGAAAAAATTCCGGGGGAATTTTTAATTTTCCTCTTTACGTCGGGTATTGTTCTCAGGTATACTATACCATGCGTAATGTAACAGCCGGGGCGGGCCACGCCCCGCACATTTTTGATCTGAGGTGAAGAGAGATGAAGGAAGGAAATGCGGAATTTTCCCGCACCCTGTCCCTGCTGCGGCAGGAGAAAAAGATCAGCCAGCGCAAGGCTGCCGGCGAGCTGGGCATCTCCCAGGCGCTGCTCAGCCACTATGAGAACGGCATCCGGGAGCCCGGCCTGCCCTTTGTGGTGAAGGCCTGCGACTACTACGGCGTGTCCGCCGACTTTCTCCTGGGGCGCACCCTCAGCCGGGACGGCGCCACCATCTCCGCCGAGGAGTTGTATGACATCAGCGACGAGAAGAACAACTCCATCAAGGGGGGCGTGCTGGCCCTCCTGTCCAAGAAGCTGCTGGTCAACTCCATCGGCGTCCTCTTCGGCCTGCTGGGCAAGACGGGCAGCCGGGATGCCATTCAGGCCGCCTCCAGCTATCTGTCCACCGCGGTGTATACCATGTACCGCCGCCTCTACGACGCCAACC
>CATKHE010000083.1 GCA_949747935.1 uncultured Eubacteriales bacterium | reverse complement strand
CCGGGAACAAGGAGTTTTACGGCCGTCTCAGCTATCAGGAGGGGCGCAGCAACAACCTGTTTGTCCGCTGGAGCCGGGGGTATGACAACGTGGAGGTGTGCGTCTACCGGGACGGATACTACTCCTGTAATCTGGTTGACCCAGACAACCCGGCCAGCTACGACCTGCGGCTGTATGAGATTCCCTGGTGCGACAGCGTGCCCGAGGAGCACCGGGAGACGGTGAACTCCCCCGCCTTCCGGGCGGAGGACATGTCCCTGTCCATCGTGGAGGCCCGGGGGCGGGAGCACGACACCGGCGGGCTGACCTACTCCTTCGACGTGCTCCACCCCGACGGGACGGTGGTGTCCTACCGCTGCGACGGCCTGACGGCGGAGCAGGTGTGGGCCATGGTGGAGGAGACCCTGTAGCGGAGGGCCCCTGTCCGGGTAACATAAAATCTTAATTTTTTATGAATTGGCACATTTGCCTCTTGCCGAAGCGGGTCGAAGCGGGTATACTTGAACGGTATTAACATCCAGGGAGGAAAGCCGTTTGGAAGAGAGATATGTGAACATGCCCCGACGGCGTTCCGACCGGGGAGAGGCTCCCCTGCGGCGGCAGAGCGACGGCCGGAAGGAGCCGCCGAAGCGGCGTCCTCCCCGCCGGGAGGAGCCCCAGACCGGACGCTCCGACTACCGGGAGGTGCCCCTGCGCCGCCAAATCAAAGGGAAACGCTCTCCGGCGGCGGCGGTGGCTCTGGGCCTGTATAAAACGCTGGTGGTCCTGTCGGCCATTATTGTAGCGGTGTACCTGGGGGCCAAGCTGATGATCCGGGAGCCGCCGCAGAAGCCGATGGAGCCGCCCCCCCAGCAGGGCGGGACGACGGTCCCCGGCGTGGGAGACGGCAGTGCGGCGGACCCGGTCGGAGGGCTGGAGCGCGAGGAGGGGGTATATACCTTTTTCCTGGCCGCCACCGACAAGGCCGGCTCCCTCACCGACGTGATGATGGTCATGCGCTACGACACCAACCGCCAGACCGTGGGCGTGGTCTCCATCCCCCGGGACACCCTGGTAGCCCGGGAGAAGGGCAACCCCCACCTGGTCTACGGCTCCGGCGGAATGAAGCAGCGGATCGTGGATGTGTCCAGCATGCTGGGCATTCCCATTGACTTCTATGTCAAGGTAAACATCAACGGCTTCGTCACCCTGGTGGACTATCTGAACGGTGTGGACTTCTACGTCCCCTGCAACATGGACTACGACGACCCCGCCCAGGACCTGTATATCCACTACAAGGAGGGCCAGCAGCACCTGAATGGCCGGCAGGCCATGGAGGTGGCCCGGTTCCGGAAGAACAACGACGGCTCCGGCTATACCGACGTGGGCCGCACCGAGACCCAGCAGAAGCTGCTGGTGGCGCTGGCCAAAAAGGTCCTGTCCTGGGGCAATATCACCAAGATCAACGGCTTTGTGGACATTTTCAACGACAATGTGGACACCGACCTGTCCCTGAACCAGATGCTCTACTTCGCCGGCCAGGCGATCAACATGGACCCCTCCACGGGTGTGGAGACGGCTACCCTCCCCGGCAGAGGCGATGGGGTCTACCGCGGCTCCCGCTACTGCTACGAGCTGGACCCGGAGGAGACGCTGGAGCTGGTTAACCGCCTGATTAACCCCTATCAGCAGGACATGACCCTGGAGGACATGAATCTGGCCAAGGCGGAGCGATATATGTAAAACAGCGCGGCCCCCGGAAAACCGGGGGCCGCGTACTTATTTGATTTTCCTGCCGTTGAGAACGGCCTCAGCCAGCCGGTCTCCCTCATAGCAGACCTTGAGGGAGAAAAAGGGGGCGTCCCGCCAAAGCAGGTCCAGGAATATGGCGTCCCCCTCCCAGTGGGGAATGTTCAGCAGCCGGTCCCGGGGCAGCCACTCCAGCACCCCCTCGTCACATTCCTTCAACTCGCCGGTGAAGCCGTTGGCGGTAAACAGGTGCATATATTCGGTGGGCCAGCGGTCGGAGACAAAGGTGACGATTCCCCGATAGCGGTAGTCGGTGAGGGTCAGCCCGGTCTCCTCCTCGGCCTCCCGGAGCAGGCAGTCCTCCGGGCTCTCCTTGTCCTGAAACTTGCCTCCGATGCCGATCCACTTATCCCGATTCAGGTCGTTTTCCTTCTTAATGCGGTGGAGCATGAGATACTCCTCTCCCCGCTCGATATAGCACAGCGTCGTGTTGATCATGCCTCGATCAGCTCCACATCCACAGTATACTGCTCTCCGTTCCGGAGGTAGGTAAGAGATACGGAGTCTCCCGCACCCAGGCCCAGCTTGAGCTGGGTCAGGTCCTGAAAGCCGGTGATGGGGACCCCGTTGGCCTCGATGAGAATATCCCCCGAACGCAGTCCCTTGGCCCAGGCGTCGCTGCTGCGCTCCACGCTCCGGAGCTCCAGGCCTCCCCCTTTTTGGGGCGCAGTGTATACCATGAAGCCGAAGACGCCGGCCTTGACCTCCTCTCCGGCAATAAGACGGTCGGCCACATATTTCACCCGCCGGGAGGGAATAGCAAAGCCCAGTCCCTCGGCGGAGCCGTCCTCCGAGACAATTTTCACCGTGTTGATGCCGACGACCTGACCGTACTGGTTCAGCAGGGGGCCGCCGGAGTTTCCATAGTTGATGGCGGCGCTGGTCTGGATCAGCACCATATTGACATCATCCACCTCCACCTCCCGGTACAGGGAGGAGACAATCCCGTCAGTAAAGGTGGCCCGGTAGCCCAGGGAATCTCCCAGGGCAGCCACCGGCTCGCCGATGCGCAGGGCGTTGGAGTCGCCGAACTGGGCGGGGGTCAGGTCCTCCGCCTCCACCTTGAGGACGGCCAGGTCCTCCACCGCGTCGAAGCCCACCAGACTGGCGGACAGAGTCCGGTTGTCGTGCAGCAGGACCTGCACCGACCGGGCCCCGGCCACCACATGGGCGTTGGTAATGAGATAGCCGTCCCGGGTGAGCACCACCCCGGTGCCAGAGCTGTAGCCCGGCCCCATATCCGATTCAATGGATACGGTGGAGGGGGCCGTCCGCTCGTAAATCTGGATGTAATCCAGCGTCTCCCCCAGGGCGGGGAGGAGGGAGAGGGTCACCCCTGTGCCGGTGCCGGCCCGGGGGATGGAGGGGGGCTCGGTGCTGTGCTCCTCTGTGTCCTCATACCGCCACTCATCTCCGGCGGAGGGGAAGTAGTCCTGAATGGGCAGGCGGGAGAAAACGCGCCCCTCCAGCGCCACCACAGACAGGCAGATGACCGAAATCAGCGCCAGAATACCCACAAACCAGGGCCATTTCCGGCGTTTCCGCCGGACCCGCAGCACCGGCCGGCGGGTCCTGTCCGCCGCCGGAATACACACCGGCGGCGGAGTGGGAAAGACGGGGGAGGGCTGCTCCCAGGGGCCGCCCTGCCACAGGCCGTCGTTTTGATTGTCCATCGCGGCACCTCCCGTTGGTGTGCGCGGGGGCGGCACTGCCCGCCCCCGCAGACGTCTTACGCCAGAGTCAGCGTAAACTGGAACTGGGTCACCCCGTCCTCACTGGTGACGGTGATGTTCTCCTTTAGACTTCCCAAAATGGTCTTGACAATATACAGCCCCAGGCCGACCCCCTCGCGGTCCATGGAGCGGGAGTAGTCCGCCTTGTGGAACCGCTCAAAGAGCAGGGGGAGCTCCTCCGGAGGAATGGTAGCCCCCAGGTTGCGGATGGTGGTGTGGGCCTTGCCGTCCTTTTTGGTGATCTGAACGGTGATGGCGGTGCCGGGGGCAGCAAACTTGGCCGCGTTGTCCAGCAGATTGTAGCACACCTGGGTGACAGAATCCGGGTCGCCCCAGACCATCAGCTTGCCCTTGGGCATCTGTACCTCCACGTCCAGCTCCCTGCTGGTAATCTTGGACTCCAGGCTGATCAGCACCTGGGACATGACCTCCGTAAAATCAAAGGTCTCCTGGGCGGTGACAGTGCTCTCCGCCAGAGCACTGAGCCGGGACAGGTCCAGCATCCGCCGCACCAGCCGGCTGAGCCGGCGGGTCTCAGACACCACGATCTGGAGATACTCCTTCTCACGCTCCGGGGGGATGGTGCCGTCCAGAATGCCCTCGGCGAAGCCGGAGATGGTGGTCATGGGGGTTTTCAGCTCGTGGGAGACGTTGGCGATGAATTCTGAGCGCTGACTCTCTACCTTCTCCAGGGAGTTGGCCATGGAATTGAATGCTTCCGCCAGGGCGCTCACCTCGTCGCAGCGGTCCTCATAGCCCGTGACCCGGATGTCAAACTCCCCCTGTCCGAATTTCCGGGCCGCCTCAGCCATCTCGTTCAGGGGCCGGGTCTGATAGGCGGAGGTGAGGGTGCTGGCGATGACGGAGATCAGAAACACCACCACGGCGGAGAAGAAAAAGATGGTGGCGGTGGCGGTCCACATCTCGGAGAGGTTGGAGGCGTCGGCGGCCACCACAACGATCCCCTGGACCACGGTCACGGAGCCAAGCTGATTGACCACGGGCAGCGCGGCCAGATACCGCTTTTCGGAATAGATCCCTCCCAGGCTGGTCATGCCGTTGTAGGAGCCCTGGTTCAGAGCCTGCGTGACCAGCGCCTCGGGCAGAACGCCGCCCTCCTGGTCGGAGGCGCTCTCGCCCGCCGTGTTGTAGAGAATCCGGCCGTTGCCGTCCGCCACAATGATATCGGCATTGGAGATCATGGCGATGGAGCTGACGTAGGCGCGGTAAAAGTCGTCCTGCATGTCCAGCGAGAGATAGCGGTGGTAGTAGGTGGCCGTGAAATTGGTGATGTAGCCCGCGTTGCGCTCCACCGAATCCCGGGTCTCTCCGATAATATAGCGGTAGGACAGCAGCATAAAGGCCCCGGCCAGCAGGGAGAAGGAAACCAGCATAATGCTCACCATCATGGTCAGCTGCCGGCGGGAGAGAGAGCGCACAGTACATCACCTCTTCTCAAATATGCTGTAGGCCGCGCCCTAAGGCAATCCTAAACGGGACAGAGGTTAAGGTTCTTCCTCCTCCGCCGCTTCCTCCAGCCACGCCTGAAGCATGGCGCAGCCGGGATCGTTCAGGCGGCGGGCCCGCTGGGTGTTGGTACAGTCGGGAGACATGATCTCCATGTAGTAGTGTTCCCCGTTTTGAAACAGATCGGCCAAGGTTTCTCGGGCCGCCTGACAGACCGCCGGGGTCAAGCCCTCCAAAGGTTCCATGCTGTACCCCTTCTCTCTGCCTGTATCCTGGGTCAGGACGCCGTGCCCAGCTCAAATTTATAGCCCACGCCCCAGACAGTTTTCAGCCTCCACTGGCTGCTGACGTCCTCCAGCTTCTCCCGCAGGCGCTTGATATGGACGTCCACGGTGCGGCTGTCGCCGAAGTAGTCGAAGCCCCACACCTCGTCCAGCAGCTGGTTTCGGGTAAATACCCGGTTGGGGGAGGAGGCCAGGTGGAACAGCAGTTCCAGCTCCTTCGGGGGGGTGTCCACCCGCTGTCCGTTCACCAGCAGCTCATAGGAATCCAGGTTGATAACCAGCTTGTCAAAGGACAGCTTCTTCTCACCCTGCTCCTCCTCCGCACCGGAGCGGCGCAGGACGGCGTGAATGCGGGCCAGCACCTCTTTCATCTCAAAGGGCTTGACGATATAGTCGTCCGCCCCCTGCTCCAGGCCGGAGACCTTGTCCTCCGTCTCCCCCTTGGCGGTGAGCATGATGACAGGG
>CATKHE010000082.1 GCA_949747935.1 uncultured Eubacteriales bacterium | reverse complement strand
GGGAATCAGGATGATGGCCGGGGTGAGGGCGTCCTTATACCGGGCGATCTCCTGGGGGAGCTGGGCGGCCAGCTGCTCGGTCATATAGATGATGGCGTAGTTCTCCTTGGCCATCCGGTGGAGGGCTTCACGGCCTTCCTCGGGGGTGCTTACCGGGCAGACCTCCAACCCCAGGGCCTTGAAGCCCAGTACGCTGTCCTTGTCGCCCATGGCGGCGATTTTATACATCTGCAATCCCCCTTACACATAGGTTTCCCGGAGTCGGGAGCGGATGGTGTCTCCATCCAGCCCTGCCGCGCGTCCGGCGAAAATGGCCCGGATAGCGGTGAACTCCAGCTCTTTGGCATACAGGTAGCCGATGACCGCCTCTTCCCCGAAAGGGACGCGGCGGGCGGCGGCCAGATAGGCGGTGAGGGCGTTGTCGCACTCCCGCTCGAAGGCGGTGAGGGATTCCCCTCCTGGCTGGGCCAGCCGGGCGCCCAGTTCGGCGGCCTGGGCCAGCGGCCCGGACCGGAAGACCTCACCCAGGGCGTCGCCCCGAGCGGCGGCTATGGCCCCCTCGGAGACATTGCCGCCGGGCAGCAGTACCTGCCGCAGGAACTCGCCTTCCCGGCTCATACGGGCCACACGGACGGCGGCGCGCAGGTTGGCCACGTCCACCGACAGGCGGACATAGCCCTGGAGAAAGGGGCTTTCCAGCTCCTTCGCCAGCTGGGCCATCTCGCCGTAGCAGGCCCTGTCCAGGATCAGGTCGGCCCGCTGGGGGTCGCCCCCCTCGTCCAAAGAGACCTTCGCCTGCTCCATCGCTTTACGGAAGACCTCGCTGGTTCCGCTGAGGGCGTCCCGCCTCCAGCCGTCCCACAGGGCAGCGGGGTCGTACCGGCCGCCGGCCAGCAGAAGCCGCTCCGGATTGGTCCTCATGGCCTGAGCCTTGAGGATGGTCTTGGCGTTGTGGTAGTCGTACTTGATCTGAAAGACCTCCACCAGCCGGGGGTCGGGTGCCCCCTGCTCCATATCCTTGAAGACCTCGGCCCTGGCCTGGGCCAGAACGTCGTCCAGGGGGCCCTCGGCGTAGCCGCACTCGGCGAGGCTCTTCATGGCCTCGGAGTCGTCTCGGGCCTCGATCATCCGATCCATCCGCTCGTGGGTGAGGAGCTTGTTCTCCATAGCCCGAATGCGGGCGGAAATGGCCAGATAGTCAGTGTCTTTTTTGCGGTGGGACAAAACAGATGCCCCCTTCCTTATGATTGAAACAGAGCGTCAGCCACTGTCTTCTCCAGCTTCTCCCGCTGGAGGCGGACCAGGGTCTCGAAGGCGCAGTTAATCTCCACGTCGCCGTCCACCATGATGAAGCCGCCCTTAATGTCACGAGTCTCCTCGGACAGGGTGAGCATTCCCGCGCCTGTGACGGCCGCGGTGGTGCTGTGGACCAGCTTATCCACAAAAGCACCCACCTTGGATTTGGTGACCTCCTCAGGCAGGCTGGGGGCGCGCTCCTTCACCAAGGCCTCGTTGGCGGCGATGACCACCTGCTTGCCTACCCGGGCCCGGTCCTTCTGGGAGAAAATCAACTGCTCTCTGCCGGAGGAGCTGGCCTTCAGGGCCAGCTTGGTCAGCAGGACGATGTACTCCTGCTCGGGCAGGGAACACAGCTTCTCCAGGGCCAGGTCGAAGGCCTCGCCCAGCACCTCCTGCTTGGCAGACAGCTCCAGCTTGCGCCGCTCCATCTGAGCGGCGGAGCTCAGCCGTTCCAGCCGCTCGCTGGCAGCCATGCGGCCCTTCTCCACGATCTCGTTGGCCTCCTGCTGGGCCTGATGCTCGGCGTTGGACCGGATGGCCTGGATTTTTCCGTCGGTCTCCGCTGTCAGCGTATCGATCTCCGCCTGGGCGTCCTCGGCGATCTTAGCGGTGATTTTTTCGATTCCTTCCATGTTGAATCCCCTTTCCGCGGGATCAAGCGCTCAGGGAGAACAGCATGATCATGGAACACAGCAGGGACAGGATGGCGTAAAACTCCACGATGCCGCAGAGGATCAGGCCCTTGGACCAGTCGTCAGGCTTCTTGGCCAGGATGTTGATGGAACCGGCAGCCACGCGGCCCTGAGCGATGGCGGAGAGCAGTCCACCCAGCGCCATAGGCATACAGGCGGCGAAGAACTGGCAGCCTACCTGAATGCTCATACCGGCGGCCAGGGACATGTTACCCATAAAGCTCATACGGATGAGGGCCACGAAGAAGACGGCCATACCGTACAGACCCTGGGTGCCGGGGAGCAGCTGAAGGATCATGACCTTACCGGACTTGCTGGGGTCTTCGCACAGCAGGCCGGTGCCGGCCTCACCGGCGATGCCGGTGCCCTTTGCGGAGCCGACGCAGCTCAGACCAACAGCCAGGCTGGCGCCCAGCAGAGCCATGGCGAGACCGCCGATATTTTCCAGAAACATAGTGAATTCCTCCTTATTCTTTTACAATATCTACATATTGAGTGCTGATATCCAGGGGACGGAAGGCTTTGCCTCCGTCCTCATAGAACCGCCCAAAGAACTCCAGGCACATCAGGCGCATGTCGTGGACATAGCAGCCCAGGATGTTCAGCGCGAAATTCAGGGCGTTTCCTACAAAGGAAATGAGAATAAACGTGGGGATCAGCCCGGTCATGGCCCCCAAGGTGTTGAACACCTGGGCGATGACCGCGCCGGCCAGCATCAGGGCCATCAGGCGGGAGTAGGACAGGATATCGCTGAAATAGCCGGTGAGGTTGTTGTACAAGGAGCCGAAAATACCCATCAGCTTGCCCAGAATACCCTTCTTACCATAACCCTGGGTTAACACCAGCAGAACCAGAATGGCGATAACGCAGGGCTTGACCTGTTTGGTAACTGCGGCCACACCGGCCAGGATGAACACCAGAAACCACGCGCCCTCGTTGCAAAGGGCGGCCATAGTTTCGCCCCGCCTGATCTGCTTGTACATGCTCAGCGCCATACCAGTGAAGATCTGCACCACGCCCAGCACCAGAGAGCCCACCATAACCGCCAGCGCGTCGTCCACGGGGGAGAACAGGGCAGGCAGGGCAAAGGTGCTTTCAGGATTGATAAGCTTCATCAGCTGGGGCAGGAAATCCCCGAAGAAGCCGCCAGTCACCGCGCCCCAGATGAAAGTGCTTACTCCACACAGCCCCATCAGGGGGATCATGTACCGCATGGTGGCCCCCTTGGGTTTGCTCTTTTTCATGATCACCAGGGACAACACCATCATAATCAGACCATATCCCATGTCCGCCAGCATCATCCCGTAGAACAGGATGAAGAAGGGAGCCATCAGGGGGTTGGGGTCCATAGACCCGTAGGCCGGCAGGGCGTACATCTCGGTGACCATGCTCATGGGTGAGGTAAACCAGTTGTTTTTCAGCTTGATGGGAACGCTGGGATAGTCCTCTTCTGCTGGGTCTTCCGCCTCGACAGCACAAGTCCAGTCATTCAGCTCCTGTTTCAGGGCGGGCCAGCTCTCCGCCGGGACCCAGCCCTCCAGGAAAAAGACGCTTTGGGAATCCAGCAGCCGGCCCCGGGCCTCCTCCCGGCTGGCGTTGACGCCGGCCAGGTCGGACAGCTGCCGCAGGGGGAGATTGTAGTCGGCCATGCCGGACAGCTTCTCCTCAACGGCGGCGGCCTCCTCCCTCAGCGACTGGGCCTCCCGATCCAGACGGGCCAGGTTTTCCGCCGCCGCGCCCGTCCAGTCCCGGAGATTGGCCCGGGACCAGCCCAGGACCTTCAGCGCCTCCAGCACCGCCTCCGCTCCGCTGGTGTGACACACCAGCACGCAGTAACGGGAGTCACGGTCGGCCGAAACCTGGGTGAACTGGGCCAGCTCACTGGCGGCCTGGACCTCGCCCTCCGCCTGGTTCATGGGGACGCCGGCGGGCAGGGTTCCCAGCTGGATGGTCACCTGCGGGGTGGACGTCGTATCCAGCGGCAGATCCAGGTCCCGCCAGGGGAGCAGAACCGCCCTCTGGCCCTCCAGCTTGGTCTCCTCGGCGCGGATAGCCCCCAGCCTGCGGTCCAGGCCGTTGACCTCCTCGGCCATCTCCCGGGCCCTACGGGCTTCGTCCTCATCCAGGAAGTCCCCCTCCCGGACGGCGGGCCGGGGGGACAGCAACCCCTGCTTCAGGGGGGCATACCGCTTCAGAACCTCCAGGGCCCGCTCGGCCTCAGTCTGTTCCCCGTGGGCGGCGGAAATCCCCGCTGTCTCCGGTGGGACCAGGGCGGTCCACAGGGGGTCGTCCGGGTCGGACGCCGGCTGGGAGATCTCCACACAGCCCATGTGCTGGAGCCTGCGCAGCAGCGCCTCCCGGTCCCGGACCATGGCCGCCATCCGCAGGCGTTTCATTTTTACAATGGCCATTACTGTTCCACGACCCTTCCAACAATGAGCTGCGCGGCCTCCTCCAGCCGCCCCCGGGCATTCCGTTTCAGTGTCTCGCAGTCAGCGGCCGCCTTCTTCAGCTCCTCCCGGGTCAGCTGGGCGGCCTTCTCTTCTGCCTCAGACATCATCCGGCGGGCCTCTCCGCCCGCCTGCTGGCGGGCCTCGTCCACGAT
Source organism: uncultured Eubacteriales bacterium (assembly GCA_949747935.1). The sequence goes on along the minus strand of CATKHE010000082.1, from coordinate 1,100 downwards.
CTGCCGGGCCTCCCGCTGGGCGTCGGCCAGCCTCTGCTTGACCTGAGCGGCGGCGGCCTCCCGGTCCGCCCTGGCCTTGGCCTCAGCCTGAGTGACCGTCTGAATCGCTTCCAATGCCATGTTTTCACCACCTTTTGCGTCTAAAAAATAGAGACAATCGCTACCGTATTATTGTAGTAAAAATTTCGTAAAAAATCAAGGCTTTTTTCCACCTCTTTACACGGTTATTTCCCTGTATTTGACTGGATTTCCCACACCTTTTCCCATTTGCCTAAAACGCCGCCCGGCCGGAAGACCGGCCGGGCGGCGCCCGTTCCGTATTATCCTTTCTCAGAGAGCACCGCCTGGAAACGTTCCCGGTCCTCCGCGGCCTGAGTCACAATTTCCACCGTCCGCTCCCCGGCGTTCTCAATTTCTGCCATGCCAGCGAGAGCTGCCTGTCCCTCCGCCCCGGTCCAGAACCGGTAGGCGAAGCGGTCCAGCAGCGACGCCGACAGGCCGCTCAGCTCTGTGTGCTCCAGGGCCTCGCTCTCTACCCGCAGGGATATTTTGGTCCCGTAGGGCTCCACCGCCTCCTGGACCCGGGTGAGCAGGTCCTCCAGGTCGGCGGAGAACCGGGCGGGGTCATAGCCCTCCCCCCGGTTGATATTCTCCAGCTTCCCGCCGGTGGGGAAGGTGAACTGCTCCAGCACAATCTCGTCAAAGCCCAACTGGCCCAGTTCGCCGCACAGGGCGGCGATATAGTCCCGGGCCTCCTCCCGGGCAGGGCTCATCCAGCGCAGGCCCAACTCGTCCCGCCAGTTGTTGCCCCCCCGGCGCAGGGCCAAGCCGTTTCGGAAGTAGGGGACGCTGTCGTCCCGGAAGCAGCAGACCCGGGCAATGGTATACGTCTCTCCCTGATTCCATTGGATCAGGACGTCGTTCACCGCCTGGGGCCCGTTCACATGGGCCTTGTCGGCCAGAGTCAGCCCGGAATGCCAGGCCAGCTTGCCGTCCTGACCCTTCATCTCCAGAATCAGTCCCTCCGCCCCGGCCTGTTCCAGCCCGGCGGCGGCCTCGCCGGATGTTACCCTGTCCACCGGCATCTGGAGGGCATATCC
>CATKHE010000081.1 GCA_949747935.1 uncultured Eubacteriales bacterium | reverse complement strand
TACATTACCCGCCCGAACGGTGTACCGGTCCTTTCCAATGCCGTTGAGGGCGGCGTTCTCATAGGCCACGTCCACCGCCTTGGGGTCGATGTCCACGGCGACGGCGGATCCCGCGCCCAGACAAAGTGCGGCGATGGACAAAATCCCGCTGCCGCAGCCCAGGTCCAGCACATCCCGACCGGGGAGGGTGTGCTCCTCCACCCCCTCCAGACACAACTGAGTGGAGGCATGGGAGCCAGTGCCGAAGGTGAGGCCGGGGTTGAGGTAGAAGGGCACCCGCCCCGCCGGGACAGGGTCCTCCCGCATCCACTCGGGCACCACATAGAGCCGGGAGCCGATCTCCAGGGGCTTATAGTACTTTTGCCAGCTGTAGGCCCAGTCGTTGTCGGACAGGGGGGTGGCGGTGTACTCGAAGTCCAGTCCCCGAGTGTACCCCTCCAGCTGTTTCCGGCCGTCCTCGTCGTCGGTGACGTAGAACTTCACCTGGGTGACCCCCTTCATCCGGTCCAGCAGCTCCTGGTCCACATAGTCCCAGTACTGCCGGTTCTGCTCCAGGAAGCTGAGAAAATCCTGCTCGTCCTCAATGACCAGACTGTCCATCCCGGCGGCGGCCAGCTTGGCGCACACCTGATCCAGCCGGTCCGGGGTGGTGTTGACGGCTATCTCCAGCCATTTGATCTCGTCCATGGTTACACATCCAATCTATTTTCTTGGCCGGTCCTGAAACCAGGCGTCTTTGGGCAGCTCGTTCCAGCAGAACAGCAGCCGTTCCGCGTACAGTTCCAAGGTCATAAAGCCCTCTGGGCCGTCCGGAATATCCGGTTCATCACAGTACAGACCGCCATCGGCGTCCAGAGAAAGTATCCCCGTCTCCGGTTTCCAGTCGTGGGCAAGCACCTCGATACTCATCCCACCGCCAAGAAACATCTCCCTGGTCAGGGGCACTTCCGGGAGCTCCCGCTTTGTTCCGTCCGGCCATAGCTCATAGCAATCGCGGTAGAACGCGCCATCTAAAAAGCGCCAGTTCTCCAGTACAAGTGCCGCCGGGCCGGTGTTCCGGTGCCGTCCGGTGGGGTTGAGGGGGTTGTCCTTTGTCACATCGAAGCCGTCCTCGTCAAAGTGGAGCACCAGGTCGGGCCCAGCCTCCTCCACTGAGGTGATGCAGTGGTCGTGGAGGGAGATGGTCTCCGCCTCCTCCGACACGAATCTCCAGCTCTTCGCCATGGCCCTACCGGTTCGTCCCCACGTAGAACAGGGCCACGGTGCCCGGGCCGGAGTGGGCTCCGATGACGGGCCCCACGTAGTTGATGTAAACCTCTTTCACGCCGAAGCGCTCCTTGACCATCCTCTCCACAGTCAGGGCGTCCTCCAGGCAGTCGCCGTGGCTGATGAAGACGGTGAGACTGCCCGAATCAATGGCGGTTTCCTCCATCCGATCCACCAGAGCTTTCAGGGAGGCCTGCCGGCCCCGGGCCTTTCCGATGTTAATCAGATGTCCCTCGTCGTCCACGTGGAGAACGGGTTTGATGTGGAGCATGGAACCCACCACAGCTGTTGCGGCGGAGATGCGGCCGCCCCGTTTAAGGAAGTGAAGGTCGTCCACAGTGAACTGATGACATAGGTTCAGCTTACGGTCCTCGATCCAATCCCGGACCTCGTCGATGGAAGCGCCGCGTTCCCGGGCCTTGGCGGCGTACCAGACCAACAGGCCCTGCCCCAGGGAGGCGCACAGGGTGTCCACGGTGTACAGCTTCCGGTCAGGATATTTGACGCTTAGCTCCTCCACTGCCAGCCGGGAGGAGTTGTAGGTGGCGGACAGGCCGGAGGAGAAAGCCAGAATCAGCACATCCCGTCCCTGCTGAAGCAGAGGTTCCAGAGCCTCTGTGTACTGGGCCACATTGACGGCGTTGGTGGTGGCCATGTCGCCGCTGCGCAGGCGCTCATAGAACACATGGGGATCCATCTCCCGGTTGTCGGGGTAGTTGTAATAGGTGCGATTGTCCAGAATAAAGCCCAGGGGAAGGACCTGTACATCCAGCTCCCGGACCATATCGGCCCCCAGGTCGGCGGAGGAATCGGTGAGAATGACAAAATCAGACATAGGTAAAACTCCTTACATTTAAAACTGTAGAACAGGCCAGCGCGGAGCTGTCTTTTAGAGCCTGCGTTTTTTCTCTTCTTGAGGCTGGAGAATCGAGAGGATGCGCTGACAGGCCAGCTGACTTGCGTAGCTGCGTACGGCGAAATCCAGGGCCATTTTGGCCAGATCGGACTGTCTCGCCTCCGGGTCGATGGCCTGGGCCGCATCGGTAAGAGCCTGGTCCAGCGCACGGCAGAAGTAGCCGTACTGCTCGGGCGGGGTTTTCTCCAAAGCACGGCCCGCCGCCATCAGCGCGCCGATGTCCCGGACGGACAGCACCTGTTTCAGAGCCACCACAGCGGTGAGATAGCCCAAATGAATGGGACCGTACCGCTTGCCTTCGGCACGGGGGACAAGGCCGTCTTTGATATAGTTGTTGACCATGGCGGGGGTGAGGGCGTTTCCCTCGTCGAAGCGGATCAGCTGCCGGGGCATATAGGAGATGAGCTGGTCCATATACAAGGCGATGTCGGGCAGGTCCTTCCAGGGGGCGGGCCGCTCCTGCTCCATGCGCTCTTTCAGAGTTTGAAGCTCGTCCATCGGGCGGATTCTCCTTTTCGATATGATATTGGCGATTATATCACAGAATTTCTGTCATTGTAAAGGGCGAGGAGCGTTAAGGTTTCCTCAAATTCTCCATGCGGCGGCGCAGGTGCTCCAGGGCGCCCTTGTGGTCGACGGAGCGCAGCTGGGGAAAAGCGGTCAGCAGACGGCTCCGTCCGGCGAATTCGCCTTCCAGGAGCTCCTGAACGCTGATGCGCCACTCCTCTAGCTGCCGGCGGACCTGGGCGCTGTGCTCCTCCCGGCGCCGTTCCCACTCCTCTAATTCATCGGCCAGCTCCGCCCGGCGTTCCGCCAGCCTGAAGGCCAGCTCGTCCAGGTCCTCCTTCCAGTCGGCCCCTCGCTCGGCGGCGTCCAGCACTCTGTCGGCCAAATTTTCCCCAAACTCGTTGGAGGCATCTTTGATCCTGGCGGCCAGCTCGTCGATCTGAGCCAGGCGGCGGTTCAGCTTGGCGATGGCGGACACGGTGGCTGCCAGGTCCACCGCCATCACCACACCGATCCCCGCCAGCAGGGCGATTCCCAGGGTTTTTGGAATGAGGCGGATGAACAGCAGCACCGTGGGGTGAAGGAGCTTGACCACAAACAGACAGGCGAAGCCCCATGCGAGAGAGAAGCGCAGACAGATATAGCCGCTGAGGTTAAAGGGCTGGTCAGAGTAGTCCCACCAGCGCTGGTGGAACAGCTTCTCCAGCACAAATCCGGTGAGCCACTCCAAGCCAGAGGTGAGGAGGACGGAACCCAGAAACAGCAGAGGCAGATTGTCCTCTAATGGGGTCAGCCCGGCCAGCACGATAACCACTCCAAAGCCGTAGATAGGGCAGACCGGGCCGTTAAGAAATCCCCGATTGACAAACTTTCCGGTGACCAGGGCGGCGTAGCTCACCTCAGTACACCAGCCCAGGAAGGCGTAGACAAAGAAAATCCAGATCAGGCGGTACAGCATGGAAGGACTCCTCTTTCAATGTCATTTTTTGTTATTATATCTGTTTTATGGGGACTTGTCCAGACCCGGACAGGGAGAGGAGGGCCTAAGAAAAGATTTATTGACATGCTTCCCCAACCGGAGGTGGGGGAAGCACAGAGCGTTATGGTGTGGAATGCCGTACCCTTCCGGAGATTATTTCAGCGCGTCAGACACCTTGATCAGCGTGTCCTCATGGGTGTGGTCCACCAGATGGGTGTAGATTTTTCCGGTGGTGGCGGGGGTGGCGTGGCCCAGGGCCTTGCCGATGTCGAACAGAGGGACCCCCTGAAAGGAGGCCACGGTTGCGAAGGAGTGGCGCAGGCCGTGGAGGGTGAGCCTGGGCAGGTCGTGCTTCCGCACAAACCGGGTGAAGGCCAGGGATAGTGCGTTGGGGGAGTATGGAAGGCACTTATGGTCCAGAACCACGAACTGACTGGGCTCCTTCAGCCTGCCCTCCTCCAGCTTTGCGGTCTGCCGATCCCGTTCGGCCTGGAGGAGGCCCGCCACATCGTCAGGGATGAACAGGGTACGCACCGAGGAGCGGGTTTTGGTCTCCTTCTGTACCACTGTGGCGCCGAAGGCGGTACGGGCTTCCCGGATGTAGAGCAGTTGTCTTTGAAAGTCGATGCAGTCCCATTTCAGCCCGCAAATTTCCTCCCGGCGCATGCCCAGACTACCCGCCAGCTTGGCGGACAGCTCCAGAGGGTGGCCCTCCAGCAGGGTGTACAGCCGCTTCAGCTCCTCAGGCCGGTAGTAGGAGGCCTCCTTCTGCTGGGGGCGGGGAGGTTCCACCCGGTCCATGGGGGACTGGAGCAGCTTGTCTTGCCTCACTGCCGCCCGCAGGGCAGAGGTGAGCAGGTCGTGGTGCCGGCGCAGGGTGTTGGAGGACAGATTGGCGTTCTGCTGGACCCGAATGTAGTACTGCTGAATATCCATGGGGGTGAGTTTCAGCAGGGGAATGTGCCCCAGCCCGGGCAGGAGATGGTTGTCGATGATTTTCTGATAGCCGTAAGCCGTGGTCTCTGCCCGGGTGGGACGGACGATGCTTTCCATCCACCGCTCCAGCCAGTCGCCCAAGGTCAGGCTGTGCTTGGGGGTGCGGAGTTCCTCCTCCCGGTGGGCGAGAAAGTCCCGCAGGCCTGTCCGGGCCGCCCGCAGGGTGCGGTAGGTCTGGTAGCGCTTGACCCGTTTTCCCTCCTTGTCCTTGCCCAGGTCCATGTTCACGTAGTAGATTTTCCGGACATCGTCGTAAGATATGTTGCGCTCCACAGTTTTTCTTGCCATAATGATTAACCTCCATATCTGTAGTATGGGTATTCTTTCCCGTTTGGAAAAAATTACCCTGATAAACAATATGGAGCATATTTGGGAGAAGGACAAGGAATTTTGCCGAAATATGTGCAAAGAAGTCGAATTTAGGACCGAAATACGGGGAAGGGCTTCCGGAGCGGCCCGGTTTGTGATAAAATAGGAACGGAAAACAGTCCGGGCAGCATCCCGGAGAGGAGAGAACGCCGCCATGATACGAATTGGAAATCTGTCTCTGCCCCTGGATGGAGATCTGGACCAGCTGCGCAAACGCGCGGCCCGGGTCCTGGGGGTCCGCCCCGGCGGGCTGGGGGAACTGGAGGTCGTCCGCCAGTCCATCGACGCCAGGGACAAGTATAATGTCCGCTATGTCTATACGGTGGAGCTGTCTATGCCTGACGAGGCCGCCCTGGCCAGGTCCGTTCCGGGAAGGAGTATCACCCTTGTGGAGCGGGTCCCCTATGAGTTCCCAGCGGTGAGGCGGCGCTCGTCCCTCCCTCCGGTGGTGGTGGGGATGGGTCCGGCGGGGCTGTTTGCCGCCCTGTTCCTGGCCCGGAACGGACTGCCATGCGTCGTTCTGGAGCGGGGACAGGACATCGACAGGCGCGCCCTGGATGTGGGAGACTTCTGGGCCGCGGGGGCGCTGGACAGGGAGTCCAACGTCCAGTTCGGCGAGGGGGGCGCGGGCACCTTCTCCGACGGCAAGCTGACCACCGGCACCCACGACAGGCGTATCTCTGCCGTGCTGGACGCTCTGGTGGAGGCGGGGGCCCCCGCCGACGTGAAGTACTCTCACCGACCCCACATCGGCACCGATGTCCTCCGGGAGGTGGTAAAGACCATCCGGAGGGAGCTCATCTCCCTGGGCTGCGACATCCGTTTCGGCAACAAGCTCACCGGGCTGACGGTGAGCGGAGATTCCCTGGTTGGGGTCGAGGCGGAGGGGCCGGAGGGACGTTATCTGCTGGCCGCCGACGTGGTGATCCTGGCCCCCGGCCACTCCGCCCGGGACACCTTCACTATGCTCCGGGAGGCGGGGGTGCCCATGGAGCAAAAAAAGTTTGCCGTGGGGGTGCGGATCGAGCATAAGCAGCGGGATATCAGCTTCCGACAGTACGGCTCGGCCTGGGAGAAGCTGCCCCCCTCCGACTACAAGCTGGCCTGCCACCTGCCCAACGGCCGGTCGGCCTTCACCTTCTGCGTCTGCCCCGGGGGCCAGGTGGTGGCCGCCGCCTCGGAACAGGGGGGGGTGGTCACCAATGGCATGAGCTATCGGGCCCGGGATGGGGAGAACATCAACGGCGGGCTGCTGGTGGGGGTGGGGCCCGAGGACTTCCCCGACGGGGACGTGCTGGCCGGGGTCCGGTTCCAGGAGCGCTGGGAGCGGGCCGCCTTCCAGCTGGGGGGCGGCGGGTTTCACGCCCCAGCCCAGCGGGTGGAGGACTTCCTCCAAAACCGGCCCTCGGAGGGGCCGGGGGCTGTCCTGCCCACCTACCGCCCCGGGGTGACCTGGACCGGGCTGCGTCCCTGCCTGCCCAACTATGTAACAGACACCCTGGCCCAGGCCCTGCCTATGCTGGACCGGAAGCTCCACGGCTTCTCCGCCCCGGACGGGGTCCTGACCGGGGTGGAGACCCGGTCATCCTCTCCGGTTCGTATTTTACGGAATAAAAATTACCAATCGTCATTGCGGGGTCTCTACCCCTGCGGCGAGGGGGCGGGGTACGCCGGAGGCATCGTCTCTGCCGCGGTGGACGGTATCCGGGTGGCCGAGGCGGTGGCGTGCCAATAGCCCGGAATTTTTTGCAAGCTGCGGGGTATACTAAGGCCATCCCAAACAAGGAGGTCAACCCCATGAGCAAGCAGAAAAATCAGAAGGCCCGCGATCCCCGCACCGGCCGAAGTCTGAAAGGCTCTGCCCCCATTGCGGGCCAGAACCGCACCGACACCGCCACCAACGCCCAGGACCCCATGGCCGATCCGCTGGAGATGCGGATGAAGCGAGAAGGACATGATATGTAACATTGACCGGGACGATGGAAGCCGTCCCGGTCATCTTCACATATTTTTCACAAAAAATTCTAAATCTGGTGAAGAATAGCGGGAGCGGCTGTGGTATCCTATGGGCAGATCAAGTGATTGATTGAATTTTCCTCCCCACGTGGAATAAGACCCCTACTGCCGTCCCGCGGGCCACACGCCCCGGCGCGGCAGACCAAAAATCCCCGTCTGCGGACGGTTGATCATATCATGTACCTTCCTTCTCCTTTCAGCACACAGGCCCGCCGGTTCAGCCGGCGGGCCTGTGTGCTATTTCTTTCTCCTGGGTGGGCCGCCCAGGACGGTGCGATAGTAGTCTGTATCCAGAATTGTAGCGGAGTAGGCCACCCGGTTCTGCACCTCTGCGACCATGCTGGCCACTTCCGCCGGGTCGGGCTGTTCTCCGTCCCAGCGGGTGAACTGGTCCAGAACGGAGTTGTAATAGCCCGAACCGTTAATAAAGCTGTAATTGGCGAAAATGACGAGCGGCTCCTCATTGGACAGAATGTCTGAACCCATTATGAGCCGGGAGTCGTAGTCCAAGCCGAAGAGGTTGGAAAGGGTGGGCATCACGTCCAGGCTGGAGCAGTATTTGTCCACATGGACGGCGGCCCCCTCCATATCGCCGCTCCAGAGAATGAGGGTGTTTTTAAAAATTTCAAACACCGGGTCCACCTCATGGCCCAGCAACTCGCTGTACTGTTCGTCGGTGAGGCCGTAGGGATAGTGATCGGCGGACAGGACGATCACAGTGTCCTCCAGCTTTCCTGCCTCCTCCAGCTGGTTGAGCAGGCACTCCATAGCCAACTCCAGCTCCATCTGACAGGCCAGGTAGCACCGAACCTCCTCACCGTAGGGCAGATCAGCCACCTTGTCCCAATGGCGGGTGGACATGGCGTTGCTGTCCAGAGTATAATTCAGGTGTCCGCTGACAGTGAGGCAGTAGACCATAAATTTGTCTTCGTGGATGAATCTGGGGATGATCTCCTCCATCATTTCCAAATCAGAGGGGGGCCAAATCTCCTCCAGCTCCAGACCCTGTCCGATGGCGTAATAATCATAACCCATGTTGGGGTGTGATTTGTCCCGGTCGTAGTAATTAAAGAGGTAGTTGTGGAAGGCAAAAGTATGGTAGCCCTTTCTGCGGAACTGGGTTCCAAGGGCAAAGGGCATGTAGTTTTCTGAGGACAGGGAGTAGCTCCACACGCCGGATTTCGGGATCAGGCCGGTGGTGGTGACGTACTCCCCGTCGGAGGTGGACACTCCCCACAGCGGGGTGTAAAAGTTGTCAAAGACAAAACCCTGGTGGGACAGCTTCCATAGGGTGGGGGTCCGCTCCGGGTCCATAGCCAGGGTGGAGAAGCCCTCCGCTACGATCCAAATGAGATTTTTGCCCTCAAAGTAGCCCGTCCACAGATTTTCCGGGGTGGGGGTGCGCTGGGAGAACCACTGGCGGGCGCTCTTCAGTCCCTCATTCTCCTCGTTGGCGATCAGGCTGCCAAAGTCGATGGGCAGGGTGTGATAGCCGGGGATGACCTCTGGACGGAAGACGCTGCCGTCGGGGGGCGGATCGTCCTCTGGAGGCAGGGTGGGCTCCAGGTCGGGAGGCGCCTTGTCGGGCTCCGGCTCTGCGGGCAGGTCAGGGCTGTCGGGCTTGATGCCGAAGAGCACCCGGCAGAGCTCCAGCTGGGTTTGGGTGAAAACGCCGAAGTTCTGCACCTCCAGCTCTGGAGTGGCGGCCCGATAGTAGATGTAGCGCAGGGATAGGGTCCCGCCGCCGCACAGCAACACCAGCCCCATAGAGAGCAACTGGACTGCGGCGGCCATGGCCGCCCAGCGCAGGAGCGCTCCACGCTCCTGCACCGCCGGCCCGCCGGAATCGGGGATGAGCCGCTTCCGGAACAGGATGGCGAGAATGGTGGGTACGCACATCATCAGAATGGGGAACCAGTTGGCCAGCACATTGCCCACCGCCATTTCCCCGAAGGAGCGGGCTACCATAATCATTTTTGTGAGGGAAAAAATGGTTAGAAAGGTCTTGAATATGTGGTAATAGACCACCTGAGACCCGATCCACAAAGAGATCAGCCCGATGCACACAGGGAGCAGAAGCTGTCCCCGTCTGGGAGTGATCCCTCCGCACAGTAGTCCCAGCAGCAGAGATACAGGCAAAGTGAACAGAAACGTAAAGATCACACTTTGGACAGACAGAGCGTGGAAACAGTATATTTTTAAAAACAGCTCCTCGTAGCAGATGACAGCCAGCAGAAAGAGGGATGGGGCGGCCAGCCGCCGCCATTTTGCCCAGAGAGCGGGCCTTTCGTTGTCCAGGGGGATCACCTCCATGTCGTTGGGCGGCCAGCCGCCCATATTCCTGAAGTATTGTACTGGATTGTTCTCCGCTTGTCAACGGCAGACACGTTCACGGAACTGTATACTTAACCGTAAATAGATGAAGTATTTATACATATTTTGTGCATATACACCAAAAAATTTCCTTGAAAAAAGTGGGGGAATCTGGTATGATAACTCTGCTTCATAATTTATTCACAAAGTCCCTCCGGGGACCCGGAGAAGGGGAGGAAGGCCGTGTCCCAGCGCAGCGAGAGGGTTCTGGAAGGGCTGAAAAAGGCCTACACCGCCTATTTTGACATCGAGGAGATCGACGACGGCACCGCCCTGAAGGCCCGGTGCGGCTACCACATGCGGGACAGCCAGTATGTGCTGGTGAAGAAGGCGGAGCTGTGGGCGGCGGAAAACCACGAGTACCTCTACCTGTGGGACGCGGGCGGGCT
>CATKHE010000080.1 GCA_949747935.1 uncultured Eubacteriales bacterium | reverse complement strand
GAGCGAAGAAAAAATGGCGACGCGGAAGGGACTTGAACCCTCGACCTCCGGCGTGACAGGCCGGCGTTCTAACCAACTGAACTACCGCGCCAGGTAGTTTCGGGGGATGGGGATCAAAATGGTGGGAACAACAGGGCTCGAACCTGTGACCCCATGCTTGTAAGGCATGTGCTCTACCAGCTGAGCTATGCTCCCCGGTCTGCCGCACTTGTGACGGCTTGCTCATTATACTAAACCAGGCAGCGCTTGTCAACAGGAAAACGAGTTTTTTTTTGCAAAATTTTCCCTTCCAAGGAGGAGAAAAATCGGCAGGCTGCACCAAACTTCTCTTTCTATCCGTTCTTGACAAGCCACAGGAATGATGACATAATGAAATAAATCGGAAAAGCGGCGGTCCGCGGGACAGCCACGCAATATTATGAAGGAGGTCTGCGTTATGGGTGATAAAATCAAACGGATTGGGGTTTTAACCAGCGGCGGCGACGCGCCGGGTATGAACGCGGCGGTCCGCGCCGTGGTGCGTACAGCGGTGGGACAGGGTGTCGAGTGCATCGGCATCCGTCGGGGCTGGAGCGGCCTGATTACCAGCGACTTTGTCCGCCTTGACGGCTCCAGCGTCAGCCGGATCATCAATCGGGGCGGCACCATGCTGTACACCGCCCGGAGCATCGAGTTTATGGAGGAGGAGGGCCGGTCCAAGGCCCTGGCCACCTGTAAGCTGCTGGGTCTGGACGGTATCGTGGCCATCGGCGGCGACGGCACCTTCCGCGGGGCCCTGGCCATCTCCCGTCAGGCCGCCAAGGACGGTATGGACCTCCGGGTGGTGGGCATTCCCGCCACCATTGACAACGACATTGGCTGCTCTCACTACACCATCGGCTTTGATTCCGCCTGCAACACCGCCATCGAGTGCATCGACAAGCTGCGGGACACCATGCAGTCCCACGAGCGCTGCTCCGTGGTGGAGGTTATGGGCAGACATGCCGGCCATCTGGCCCTGTATGTGGGCATCGCCGTGGGCGCTACCGCGGTGCTCATTCCCGAGCGGCCTGTGAACTTTGAGCAGGACGTGGTTGAGAACATCCGCCGTGCCCGTCTGGCCGGGACCACTCACTACATGGTGGTGGTGGCCGAGGGCGCGGGCAACGTCTATGAGTTTGCCACAAGGATTAAGGAAGCCCTAGGCATTGACCCCCGCGTCACCGTGCTGGGACACATTCAACGGGGCGGCTCCCCCTCCGCGCGGGACCGTGAGACCGCCAGCCGCATGGGTTACGCCGCGGTGGAGGCCCTGGTTGCGGACAAGGGCAACCGGATTGTGGTCTCCAAAGACGGCAGGATCATGGACCTGGATATGGAGGAGGCCTTGACTGAGACCAAGGAGTTCCAGATGGAGCGCTACGACATTTTGGAGGCCCTGACCAACAACGGCATCAGCAAATTTTAAGATGAACAGGCCCGGACGGGGGAATCCCGTCCGGGCCTGTTTGGGGTTTGGATTGCGGCGCACCGCAGATGACGGAGCGCCTTGCAGTACAGGAAACGGCGCGCGCTACATCTCCTCCAGCAGCGTCTCCAGCTCCGATTTGGAGAACCGGTACACCTCGTCGCAGAACTGGCAGGTCAACTCGGCCTGGCCCTGTTCCTGGATCAGCTCGGTCAGGTCCCTACGGCCCATGCTGATAAGGGCCCGGCTCACCCGCTCCCGGGAGCAGTAGCACCGGTACTCCACCGGGTGCTTTTCCAGGATCTCCAGATCAAAGTCCTTCAAAACGGCCCGCAACAGGCCCTCGCCGTCCAGCCCTCCGGCCAGGGCGGCACTCACCGGGCCCATACCCCGGACCCCCGCTTCGATTTTTTCGATCATGTCCTCGCCGGCACCGGGCAGCAGCTGGATGATATAGCCCCCTGCGGCAGTGACGGACTGGTCCAGTCCCACCAGCACCCCCAGCGCGCAGGCGGTGGGGATCTGTTCACTCTCCACAAAATACATAGCCAAGTCGTCAGCGATCTCGCCGGAGAACAGCCCGATGGACCCCACATAGGGCTCCTTCAGACCGATGTCCTTGATGACGGTGAGGGTGCCCTCCGTCCCCACGGCCCGGCCCACATCCAGTTTGCCGGGGCGCTGCTCCATCAGCTCCACCTGCGGGTTCTGGACATACCCCCGGACATTGCCCATACAGTCGGAGACGGCCAGAATGGTACCCAAGGGCCCGCCTCCCTTGATCTGAAGGGTAAGGGCCCCCTTCTCCTCCTTGAGCATATCCCCCAGGAGGGATGCCCCCAGAAGGGCGCGGCCCAGGGCTGCGGTGCCTATGGGCAGAAGCTTGTGGATATTCCGGGCCTGCTCCACAATGTCCCGGCCGGTAACGGCGGCGGCCTTGACCAGGCCGTCGCCTGTAATCGCTCTCACAATTTCATTGGTCATATTTTTGTGTTTCCTTTCTTGCGGTAAAAAAGACGCGCTGCTCCTCGGGTTTCGGGGAACGCATTTTCAGCTCGCCCCAGGTCCTGATATCCACAAACCCGGCCCCTTCCAGCAGGCTGGTCAGTTCCTCGATGGTGTAGGCCCGCTCCCGATGGATCTCCTCTCCCCGGCTCCACAGCCCGGTCTCCCCGTCCAGCTGGAAGATATCCATAAAGTAGGAGCAAATACAGCTCCGCCTTGAGAACTCCGCCCGCCATACGCAGTAAACGTCCGCCCTTTCGTCCAGAAAGACCTGTCCGTCCAGCCCCTCCAGCTTTTCGCAGGTATTGATATCAAAGAGGAACATGCCCCCTGGCATGAGGAACAGACAGACCCGCTGAAAGGCCCGGGCCAGCTTTTTGGGGTCGGTGACATAGTTGACGCTGTCCAGACAGCACACACAGGCGTCAATGGTACCATAGAGGTCCAGCTTTTCCATGGGCTGACACAGGAAGATGGGCTCGACAGGGGCAATCCCCCGGTTTTTCTCCGTTGCCTCGGCCAGCATCTCCGGGGACTGGTCCGCGCCGATCATCTCATATCCCCGCAGGGCCAGCTCCCGGGTAAGGGAGCCGGTGCCGCAGGCTAAATCCAGAACTGTCCGCCCGGGCAGGGTGTTTTTTCGAAAGTGCTTTTCGATATAGTCCGCCCAGGCCGCATAGTCCACATCGTAGGTCAGCTCATCATAGCAGCCTGCCAGAAAGTCGTAACTGCTCATGCCTCCTTCTCCCGCAGGCGTGGAACAATGGTCTTATAGCCTCCCGCCCCATAGTGAAGGCACCGGTTTACCCGGCTGATGGTGGCGCTGGAGGCCCCGGTCTTCTGCAAGATCTCGCTGTAGATCAGCCCCTCGTCCAGCAGAAGGGCCACATCCATGCGCTGGGCCATGGCCTTCAGCTCGGAGACGGTACACAGGTCCTCCAAAAACGCGCGGCATTCCTCCTCGTTCTGAATGCTGACGATCGCCCGGTAGAGCGCGTCGCTGCTCTGCTTGTCCAAGAATTTTGACATACTGGCGCACCTGCCCCTTTCTGTTTTATGCTATTTTAACACGCTGACGTAGAAAAGTAAACTTAAAAAAAGAAAGAAATGCACAGATCGGGCGGCCGTTCATAGGATGGGGAAACAGGGAAAGGAGGCGTGTCCGGTGAGGGAAACGAAGGAAATCCGGGTCATTTGGAATGAGGAGCGCCGCAGCTTGACGCTGGAGGGGGAGCCGGTGCTGGAGTACGCCCTGCTCTGGCCCCAGATGGAGGCCGGCGGGCTGGGGGGCAGGTGGATCAGCCGGTACTACCGCCATCTGGCAGGACGCTGGCGGCGGCGCTGGGAACAGGAGGTCTACTGGGCCGCCTGTCTGGAGCTGGCCGCCCGCCGAGAGGCGGCGAAGCCCTTCACTCCCTGGACGGGGGAGCTGGCGGGAGAGATCGCCCTGCTGGAGGATGGCGTTCTCAGCCTGCGGTTCACGGGCTTTGAGATCCGGGGGGACGGACGGCCCGCCCGGGTGCGCTGGGGAGATGTCTGGACGGTCCATGAGGGCGCGCCCAAACCCCTGCGCTCCCTGTTTCAGGGGGAGAAGGGCTGGAAAAACCGTCTGTGGCAGGCCATCGCGCGTCAGGGGGAGGAGCGCCGTCAGGCGGGGGACTGCTTTCTGGATGGAGACTGGCCGAGTAAGGCGAAAAAGGCCCATCCCCTCCGGGGCTGGTGCCTCACCGAGGAGGGAGTGGAGGTGGCCCTGCCCCAGTGCGCCGCCTCCCCCGCGGCGGAGGGGTGCCCGGTGTTCACCATTCCGCTGGAGGAGAAAAAGGCCCCCTCATAAGCGGGGGCCAGCAGGGCGAAGCCGCGACTGGAACATTCAATACTCGTGCCTATCCGTTGAACCATTCGGTCCAGGTCCGGAACTGCTCATACCGGTCCGGAGTGTTGAGCCGGCGGGCAGAATCGTCCTCAATGTCCGCCGCCCGGTCATCGTCGGACATGGAGAGGAAGCAGAGGAACTCCGGGCCAAAGACGCCCTCTGCCCGCAAAGTCTCAAAGGCGAGCGCCGCCGTCTCCAAAAGCTGCTCCTGAAAGTGCCCGTGGACCTCGTCATAGGTATCATCATCGGTGTCGGAGAGCTTCTCCTCCTGGTCGTAGAGCTGACGGCTGACCTGATTCAGCTCGCTGTCCGTCCCGTCAGAGTAGCCCCACTCGTCGGGAATGTAGCGGTTCAAGCTGAAGGAGCCGTCCGCTACCTGGTCCACCAGCTCACCAGACCAGTACTTCCGCAGCTCCGCCAGCCGTTCCGGCGTCCGGTCCTCCTGGTCCCGGCGTCCCAGCGCCTCCTCGGTGTTGACGGCCAGGAAGAGAGTGATGCAGTCGCTGTCGGTGACCAGGGCCGCGCTGTAGAAGCGCTCGTTTCCGGCCTCCCGGCGGATCTTTTCCATAGCGTGCCGGACTGCCTGCTCAATGGCGGGCCGCAGGTTTAAGAAAAATGGTTCCATCGCAATCGCTCAACTCCTTACTGCCTCATCCATGTGGATACCCAGGGCCGGACGGCCCGGACCTACGAGGGCGTCCTCAAAACGGCACTTCCACTGGAGATTTGGGTCGATGCGGCCATCGGTCACGCCGTCGATGGTGTCACCGTCCTTGATGGGGCGGCGGTTTGCCAAGACGTAGGCGGCGATGTTATAGGCGTGCATCACCACCCAGTTGGGGTCCATCTCGTCAAAGAGATATTGCAGGTCCTCCATGTACAGCAGAGACATGCCCAGGGTGTCCACCACGTGGCCGCCGGTGCCCTGGATGTTGAAAAACCGGGCGTTGACGATATAGCGGATGAAGCGGTCCAGACCGGAGGCGGTTCTGTTCCGGATGACGTCGGCCAGCACCAGCTTGCCGGTGTTCAGGGAGTACACCGCCTCACAGGTGGGAAAGAGCTCCACCAGGGCCTCCAGATAGTCCATGTCGAAGCCGGCCCGCTCCAGAGGGTCCAGCGCACCGGTGAGCATGTCGTTGGCGAAGACGCAGTATTTGCACTCGGACAGGATGCGGTCCCGGTCCTGGAGGCAGTCCCACATCTGGCTGCGCTTCATCTCG
>CATKHE010000079.1 GCA_949747935.1 uncultured Eubacteriales bacterium | reverse complement strand
GCGGAGGCGTTGAGGGAGTTGATCTTGCCGAACATGGGGATGGAGACGGTGAAGTCGCAGCTCTCCGCCACCAGCCGGCCCATGCCGTCCCCCTCACTGCCGATGACGATGGCGGCGGGACCCTTTAGGTCGGCCTGATATAGGGGGGTGGGGCCGTCCATGGCGGCGCCAAAGACCCAGACTCCCTCGGTTTTCAGCTCCTTCAGCAGGGCGGGCAGGTTGGGAACCCGGGCCACGGGGACATGGGCCACCGCTCCGGCGGAGGTCTTGGCCACAATGGCGGTGAGACCGGCGGAGCGGCGCTTGGGGATAATCACTCCGTGGGCCCCGGCGGCGTCGGCAGTGCGGATGACCGCCCCCAGGTTGTGTGGGTCGCTGAGCTCGTCGCACACCACGATGAGGGGGGCCTCCCCCTTCCCCCGGGCGGCGTTGAGGATGTCGTCCACTGAGGCGTACTCCCGGACGGCGGCCTGGGCGATGACTCCCTGGTGAGCGTGGGTGCGGCTCATGCCGTCCAGCTTGCGCCGGTCGGCGTCCACCACCACAACGCCCTTCTCCCGGGCGGCGGAGGCGATGTGGCCCAGGGCGGCGTCCGTCTCGCCCCGGGCGATGAAGATTTTGTCGATGGCGACCCCGGCCCGCAGGGCCTCAATCACAGCGTTGCGGCCCTCGATGATGCCGTCGTTCTCCTGCTCCACGGGGGCGGAGCGGCGCAGTGGGGGGCGTTTGTTCATAATTGTTCCAGTCCTTCCGGCGTTGAAATTACATTATTGCATACAAAATTTATTTTACCACATTTGTCTCCTGGTGGGAAGTGGAAATTTACGTCGTCTGCTGCTCCATTTTCCAGGGCGGCGGTTGAATCTGCCGGGTATTCCTGATAGAATAAAGTCATCCTATAAGAAGAGAGGCGAGAACGGTGAAGCTTTGGGAGCTAAAGGCGGCCTGGGAGACGGAGGAGCGCCAGGCCCAGATCCACGGCTGGGATTTTTCTCATATCCGGGGCAGATTTGAGGAAGAAAACGACCTGCCCTGGAGCTACAGGGAGATTGTCCGCTCCTGTCTGCGGGAGGACGCGGCCCTTTTGGACTATGACACCGGAGGCGGCGAGTTTCTCCTGTCTCTGGGGCACCCATATGACCGGACGGCGGCGACGGAGGGCTATCCCCCCAACGTAGACCTGTGCCGGGAGAGACTCCAGCCGCTGGGAATCACCTTCAAGGCCTGTGCGGACCCTGGGAGCATCCCCTTCCCGGACGGGTCCTTCGACCTGATCCTCAACCGCCACGGCTCCTTCTGTCCTTGTGAGCTGTACCGGCTTCTGAAAAAGGGGGGTCTCTTTGTCACCGAGCAGGTGGGCGGGGACAACGAGCGGGACCTGGTGGAGCGGGTGCTGCCCGGGGCGGAAAAGCCCTTTCCCCACATGCGGCTGTCGGAGCAGCGGGAGGCCTTCGAGAAGGCGGGCTTCCGGATCCTGCGGGGGGAGGAGGCCTACCGGCCCATCTTGTTCTATGACATTGGGGCCTTTGTCTGGTTCGCCCGTGTAATTCAGTGGGAATTTTCCGGCTTTTCGGTGGAGCGGTGCTTTACCCAGCTTTGCGGGATGCAGGCGGAGCTGGAACAGAAGGGGAAGGTAGGGGGGACCATTCACCGCTACCTGATTATAGCGGAGAAGTGAAGTCACAGAAAGTTTACCGGAAGTTTACACCAACTTTTCTTGTTTTTATTCCGTGGTTGTGGTATGATACCCTCTGACCTGTTTTGAAAAATGCGAAAAAATGCGAAAAATGGAGGTACGCTCCTTTGAAACCTGATAAAGGAAACAACAAAAAGAACACCTTTGGCCTGATTTCCCTGATTTTATGGGCCCTGATGCTCACGCTGTTCTTCCGCAGCTGTACCAGCTCCTATAACAGCTCCAACCAGGAGCATGTTCCCTACTCCACCTTCCGCCAGTGGGTGGCGGCTGACCTGGTGGAGTCCGTCAAGCTGGAGAGCAGCCTCTTCACCATCACTCTGAAAGAGGGGGTGGAGGAGGAGGCCAAGGCCTATATCCCGGAGGACAAGGACAAGGAGCAGGGGAACGGCATGTTCGCCTGGATGCCCCTTCAGAACAACCGTGAGACGGTTTACGTCACCACCCCGCCCCCCATCGCCGATTTAGAGCTGGAGCAGCTGCTCTCTGACCACAACGTGGACCACCACACCCCGCCGGTGGACAACTCCACCCAGATCCTCTATTTGTTCCTCACCACCATCCTGCCCATCATCGTTATGGTTGGGGCCATGGTCTTCCTCATGCGGGGCATTGGAGGCAAGGGAGGCATGGGCGGCATCGGCGGCGTGGGCAAGGCCAACGCCAAGGTGTATGTGGAGAAAAAGACGGGGGTCACCTTCCGGGACGTGGCCGGCCAGGACGAGGCCAAGGAGAGCCTGGAGGAGATTATTGACATCCTCCACAACCCCCAGAAGTACACTGAGATCGGCGCCAAGCTGCCCAAGGGCGCGCTGCTGGTGGGTCCTCCGGGTACCGGCAAGACCCTCTTGGCAAAGGCTGTGGCCGGCGAGGCGGGGGGGCCCTTCTTCTCCATTAGCGGCTCCGACTTTGTGGAGATGTTCGTGGGCGTGGGCGCTTCCCGGGTCCGGGACCTGTTCAAGGAGGCCAGCAAAATGGCCCCTTGCATCATTTTCATCGATGAGATTGACACCATCGGAAAATCCCGCGACAACCGCATGGGCGGCAACGATGAGCGGGAGCAGACCCTGAACCAGCTGTTGGCCGAGCTGGACGGCTTCGACCCCGGCAAGGGCGTGATTGTCCTGGGGGCCACCAACCGGCCCGAGGTGCTGGACAAGGCCCTCCTCCGCCCCGGTCGTTTCGACCGGCGCATCACCATTGACCGGCCCAACCTGGCGGGCCGTCTGTCCACCCTCCAGGTCCACACCCGAAAAATAAAGCTGGCCGAGGACGTGGACCTGAAAAAAATCGCCCTGGCCACCGCTGGCACCGTGGGCGCGGACTTGGCCAACCTGGTGAACGAGGCCGCCCTCCGGGCGGTGCGCAAGGGCCGCCGCCTGGTCACTCAGGAGGACCTGCTGGCCTCCTTCGAGTTTGTCATCGCCGGCAGCGAGAAGAAAAACTCCGTCCTCACCGAGTTCGAGCGCAGGCTGGTGGCCTACCACGAGGTGGGTCACGCCATGGTGGCATACAAGCAGAAAAACGCCGAGCCGGTGCAGAAGATCACCATTGTCCCCCACACCGAGGGCTCCTTAGGCTATACCCTGCTCATGCCCGAGGAAGACAAGACTAACCTGCGCACCCGGGAGGAGCTGATGGCCAAAATCGCCGTCTCCATGGGTGGCCGGGCCGCCGAGGAGGTGGTCATGGACACCATGACCAACGGTGCCTCTCAGGACATCCAGGAGGCCACAAACATTGCCCGGAACATGGTGGCTATGTACGGCATGAGCGAGGAATTTGGCATGATGGCCCTGGGCTCCGTTCGGAACCAGTACCTGGAGGGGGGCTACGGCCTGGACTGCGCCCAGGATACCGCCGCCGTGATGGATAAGGCGGTAAAAGCCATTTTGGACGTGTGCTACAGGGACGCCGTGGAGGTCATCAAGGCCAACCGGGAGGATATGGATAAGGTAGTCACCTATTTACTGGAGAAGGAGACCATCACCGGTGGCGAGATGGTAGCCATCATTGAAGGCCGGGACCCTGCCACCGTGGAGGACGCCTACGCCTCCACCAGGAAGACCCAGCCCCTGCCCGGGGACATCGAGCCCCCCGCCAAATCCATCCATATAGTCAGCGAGGAGATCAAGCCCCCCGCCGCCTTGGAGGAGCCGGAGCCCGGAGAAGGGAAAGAGGAGGAGCCCTCTGAAAAGGAGGAATCCATCCAAACCGAGCAGTCCGAGGACAAATCCGAATAACGCGTAGGCGCCGCCCCGACAGGGGCGGCGCTTTAGTCTGTCTAAAGAAGTGTAAATTCGAGATACAAGGAAGAGCTAAGAATTATCGAGAAATAGATGAGAACCGCCAGATGGGGCAGAAAACAGGCACGGCAAAGCGGCAAATCAAACATCTGCAAATGTTGGCTATGTAAATAAAGGGCAAGGCCGAGTCTTGTCCTTCCGCTTTATTTGAGAGGGATTATCACATAATTACCCCGCCACCCCAAATTTGGGACTGCGTGATCGCCAAAACGGTTTCGGTGGGAATACTGGCAATCTCGCTGCCGAAAATCTCCCGCAGGTTTCCGCCCGTCAGCATGGCGGCAAGCTGGGACTTTGCCGCAGCGGACGCGGCCAGCTGGTCAGCCTGTATGTGCCGCTGAATCTGCTTTTCCACCGCCAGCTTCATAAACTCGGCGTGGCGGGCCATACGAAAATCCCACCAGCTTTCTTCATCATCGGAACCGCTC
>CATKHE010000078.1 GCA_949747935.1 uncultured Eubacteriales bacterium | reverse complement strand
GTTCAGGCCGGGGACGAAGGCCTCCCAGATGCCCCCCTCACCCTTGGTCATGGGGGTGGCCTCCAGGTCCCAGCCGTTGAAATCGCCGATGACGGTGATCTTGGGGGCGTTGGGGGCCCAGACCCGGAAGAGATAGCCCTCGACGCCGTTTTCGTCCCGGGCGGGATGGGCGCCGAAGCACCGCCAGGCATGGGTGGATCGGCCCTCGGAGAAGGCCTCAAGCTCCAGATAAAGGTCGTTTGGGGAGAGTTTTTCTTGGTATTTGGACATATTTATCACCTCGTGGAATCTTTTGCGGAGTGCTGTCAGCGAAAACTAACAAGGGCGCGCCAAATGAGGCTGAGTATATTTATTTAAATTATACAACATCTGAGAAGGGCCGTCAAGTAAAATAGTGGAAAAATGAAAGAAAACTGAAAAGAAATAGCCGGAGCGGGAAGAGATCGGAAATGTAGGGGGCGCGCGGCGCGCGCCCGGGGACGGGAAGCTCCCGTCACCCCGCCATCAGCAGCTTGCTGAGCATCCGGCTGAAGATGCCCGGGACGGACAGCCGCTCCACCCCCTGAGAGGCCAGGATGGGTACGGTGTCCCGCAGCTCGTCCCCCACGTAGACCTCCAGCGTGCCCAGGGTTTGTCCCTGCTCCACCGGGGCCTCCACATTCTCCGCAAGGGACAGGCGGGTGGTCACCTGACCCTCCTCCCCCTTGCGCACCAGCAGGCGGCAGTCCCGCTCCAGCCGGGGCTGGACCTGGGCCTGGGTCCCCAGCAGGACGTCCACCGGGGCCAGGGGGGCCTCGGGGTAGACGGCGGCCAGGCCGTAGCTTGCGAAGCCGTAGCTCAAAAGGGACTTGGCGTCCTCAAACCGCTGGTTGATGGAGGGGGACTTCATCACCACGGCGATGAGCTCCATGCCGTCCCGCTCGGCGGTGGCCGACATGCAGTAGCCTGCGGAGCTGGTGTAGCCCGTCTTCAGGCCGGTGGCCCCCTCGTAGAAGCGGACCAGGCGGTTGGTGTTGGTCAGACCGAAGGCGCCGTCCCGGATGGAGTCCATCCAGATGGTGGTGTAGTCCCGGATTTTTGGGTGGTTCAAAATCAGCTCCCGGGACATGAGGGCGATGTCATAGGCGGAGGTCACATGGCCCTGGGCGGGCAGGCCGGTGCAGTTTAAAAAGGTGGTGTCCGTCATGCCCAGTTCCCGGGCCCGCTGGTTCATCTGGGTAACAAAGGCCCCCTCGCTGCCCGCCAGGTGCTCCGCCAGGGCCACCGAGCAGTCATTGCCCGAGACCACCGTGACGCATTTGATCATCTCAGACACAGGCATCTGCTCCCCCTCCTCCAGGTAGACCTGGGAGCCCCCCATGCCGGCGGCGTAGGCCGAGACGGTCACCATGTCGTCCAGGCTGATCCGGCCCGAGTCCACCGCTTCCATCACCAGCAGCAGGGTCATGATCTTGGTGACGCTGGCCGGCTCCAGCTTCTCGTGGGCGTTTTCCTCCAGCAGAACGGTTCCTGTCTCCTTCTCCATCAGCAGGCAGGAGGCACAGGACAGATCCAGGCCGGCGTCCGCCGGGGCGGCCCCAGCCGGGGGGATGGCGGCGGCGAGGGTGAGTACAGTCAGTAATATTGACAGGGATTTTTTCATAAAGGACTCCTCCTGATCCATGAATTTGCGGGTATGGTCAGGATGTGGCGCGGAGGGTTTTTCTATGCGCTGACCGGGACAGGAAAATTTTTGCCCGGGGTCGCGCCGCATCTGTTTTTTACGGCGGCGTCGGGGAGGAAGCGGAGGCGGCGCAGAGCGTCTCTACGAGACTACCATTAAATGGGGCGGAAAAAAGAGCGAAAAAAGAAATAAAAAATTTTTTCTTCGGTGTATCAAAACGTACAACTTTCTGCCTCAAACGCCCATGGGTGTAAGGAGGGTTGATATGGCAAAGCCGGTGAAGCTCCCGGACCGGGAGCAGATTATCAAACGGATGTGGAGGCTGGCCAACGCCGGAGCGGGGGACGCCGTGAAGCTGGCCTGCTTTCCCCCGGAGGAGTGGCAGGGAACGGAGGGACTGGAGCTGGATGCCCTCACCGAGTTCAAGCGGGGGAGCAACGGGGTGGTGGAGCTGAAATTCGTGGACCGGGGGCGGCTGCTGGAGCGGCTGCTGGATACGGTGGACCACAGCGGCGAGGTCCAGGTGGACCGCTTTCTCCAGGCCATGGAGGGGGAGGAGTAGATGATTTTTTCAGAGAAGCAGAGGCGGGTGCTCACCTGGTGGCGGCCCGGGTCGCCGGACCGGGACAGGCAGGCCATCATCTGCGACGGGGCGGTGCGCAGCGGCAAGACCCTGTGCACCGGGCTGTCCTTCTTCTGCTGGGCTATGAGCTGCTTCCGGGACAGGAATTTCGCCCTGTGCGGCCGGACCATCCAGAGCGTGCGGCGGAACATGCTGTCTGAGCTGATCCCGCTTTTGGAGGGGATGGGCTTCCGGTGTGTGGAGAAGGTGAGCAAAAACGTGATCCAGGTGCGGCTGGGGGGAAGGAGGAATACCTTTTACCTCTTTGGAGGGAAGGACGAGAGCTCAGCCGCCCTGATCCAGGGCATCACCCTGGCCGGGACCCTGCTGGACGAGGTGGCCCTGATGCCCCGGTCCTTTGTGGAGCAGACCATTGCCCGGTGTTCCGTCACTGGGAGCCGGCTGTGGTTCTCCTGCAACCCGGAGACCCCCGCCCACTGGTTTTATCAGGAGTGGGTCTGCAAGGCGGAGGAGAAAAACGCCCTGCGCCTCCGGTTCACCATGGAGGACAACCCTGGCCGGCCCAAAGAGGTGCGGGAACGGTACGCCAACACCTTTCAGGGGGCCTTCTACCGCCGGTTCGTGCTGGGTGAGTGGGCCGCCGCCGAGGGGCTGGTGTACGACTTCTTTGACGAGAGCTTTCTCCGGGAGGCGCCGGAGGGGCCCTTTGAGGAGTGGTACGCGTCGGTGGATTACGGTACCTCCAACCCCACCTCCATGGGGCTGTGGGGGAGGAAGGACGGGGTGTGGTACCGGGTGAAGGAGTATTACTACGACGGCCGGGCCGCCCGGCGGCAGAAGACCGACGAGGAGTACGCCGGCGACCTGGCGGAGCTGGTGGGGGACCGTCCCCTCCGGGCGGTCATTGCCGACCCGTCGGCGGCCAGTTTCCGGGAGACCCTGCGCCG
Source organism: uncultured Eubacteriales bacterium (assembly GCA_949747935.1). Next base: position 1,222 of record CATKHE010000078.1, on the reverse strand, counting down.
TCGGGGCTGGCGGGTGAAAAGGGCGGACAATCAGGTGCTGTCCGGCATCCGCCTCACCGCCCGGCTGCTGAAAAGCGGAAAGCTGGTGATCTGTAAAGGCTGCGGCAACGCGGCGCGGGAATTTGCCCTCTATCGCTGGGACGACAGGGCCGGCGGGGAGGACCAGGTGCGCAAGGAGCACGACCACGCAATGGACGAGATCCGGTATTTTGCCGCCACCGTGGCAGGAAAGGAGGGTCGGGGCGGGATGTTCGCCGGGTGTGTGGAGAGAGGGGTGTTTTAGAAGAACGCCCGCGGGCGGGACGAGAGATTGATTTAAAGGAGGAATTGCATGAAATGGTGGAAGCAGAAGCGGCGGGAGCCCCCCGCTCCCATTGTACAGGTGCGGCGGGGGGAGGGACAGCCCTTTGGGGCGCTGGACCGGTACGTCCCGCTGAAAACCGGGGAGACGGCCCTGTACCGGGCCATCCGGGAGGGGGTGCCCATCCTGGACGCCGCCATCTGGAAGCTGGTGCGGCTGTGCGGCGGGCTGGGGGTGCGGTGCGCCGACCCCGGGGCCCAGGCGGGGCTGGAGGAGTTCTTCCGCACGGTGGACGTGGGCTGGGGCCAGCGGGGGGTGCAGGCCTTTCTGGACCGGTATCTGGACGACCTGTTCACCTGCGGCCGCGCCCTGGGGGAGGTGGTGCTGACCCCTGACGGGAAGGAGATCGCCGCCCTGCTGTGCGCCGACCCGGAGCAGGTGGAGGTGAAGCTGGGGGACAGCCCTCTGGACTTCACCCTGTGCCGGGCGGGGCTGGGGGAGGGGCGGGAGCTGCCCTGGCCGGAGCTGCTTCTCTTCACCCCCTTCCAGCCCACGGGGGACGCCCCCTGCGGGGTGTCGCTGCTGCGGTCCATGCCCTTTCTGGCCGGCGTTCTGCTGAAAATTTTTCAGACCACCGGACAGAACTGGGAGCGGGCGGGCAATCTCCGCTTTGCCGTGGTGTGTAAGCCCGGGGAGGGGGAGGAGGCCTTCGCCCAGGAGCGGTGCGGCCAGATTGCCCAGGAGTGGTCTGCCGCCATGCAGGCCGGGCGGGAGGGCTCCGTGCGGGATTTTGTGGCCGTGGGGGACGTGGACATCAAGGTCATCGGGGCGGACGGGCCAGTGCTGGACAGCCAAACGCCGGTGCGGCAGATCCTGGAGCAGCTGGTGGCCCGGACAGGGATACCTCCCTTTATGCTGGGG
>CATKHE010000077.1 GCA_949747935.1 uncultured Eubacteriales bacterium | reverse complement strand
GCCGTCAGGTGTGGTCCGCCGACTACGCCGGGGAGATCAAAGGGGAGACGGAGGACCAGCTCCTCCAGCTGGTCCGGCCGCTGAATGAGAAAGTATCCATCCGGCTGGAGTCCCGGCTGTCTATCTACGGCGACATGATGGGCAACAAAATTCTGGCCCTGTTCCTGGGGCTGTATCTGGGCTTTACCTTCCTGCTGGCCGCAGCGGCGGTGCTGGCCCTCCAGCAGCTGAGCCAGGCCGCCGACAACACCGGCCGGTACGCCGTTCTCCGCCGCCTGGGGGCGGAGGAGAAGCAGATGAAGAAGTCCGCCACCCAACAGGTGGCCCTGGCCTTCCTCCTTCCCTTAGCTTTGGCCCTGGTCCACTCAGTGGTGGGTATGAAGGCCGCCAACGACATCATCTCCACCGCCGGCAGGGTGGACAGCGCCGCCAGCAGCGCCGTCACAGCAGGGGTGCTCCTGGTGGTCTACGGAGGCTACTTCCTGGCCACCGCCCTGGCCTGCCGGAGAATGGCGAAGAATGCGTGAAAAGCTGATAGGCCCCCTTTGACAAAGGGGGGAGGGCCACCGCCTTCGGAGGCGGTCCCTCTCCCCTTTTGCAAGGGAGGCTTTTTCCTGCGGGGGACGGGGTATTCTGATGAAAAGTTCCCTGGTTTGAGGGCGCAAAACCGTCAAAAAGCCGCTAGCCAAAGGGGTGACGGATGGCTATAATAGGGCGGAGATTTTTCAGAAGGAAGGGACCCCTATGACCAGAGACCTGACCACCGGCAGCCCCATGCGGCTGATTGTCGGCTTCGCCCTGCCCACCCTGTTTGGTATGCTGTTCCAGCAGCTGTACAACATGGTGGATGCCATGATCGTGGGCAAGCTGCTGGGCTCCGCCGCTCTGGCGGCGGTGGGATCCACCGGCTCCATCAACTTTTTCGTCATCGGCTTCTGCATGGGGGTATGCAATGGCTTCGCCATCCCGGTGGCCCAGCGGATGGGGGCCAATGAGCCCTCCAAAATGCGCCGGTACGTGGCCAACGCCGCCTGGCTGTCCATCCTGTTTGCCGTGGTCCTCACGGTGGGGACGGGTCTGCTCTGCCGGGAGATCCTGACGCTCATGCGCACCCCGGCGGATATCTTCGACGGGGCCTACGCCTATATTTTCGTCATCTTCCTGGGCATACCCGCCACCTTCCTGTACAACCTGCTTGCCGGGGTCATCCGCTCTCTGGGGGACAGCAAAACGCCAGTGTACTTCCTGGCTCTGTCCTCCGTGCTGAACATCGCTCTGGACTTCGCCCTTATCCTGGGCTTCCGGGCCGGGGTGGCCGGGGCGGCCATCGCCACGGTGGCCTCTCAGGGGGTGTCCGGGGTGGCCTGCCTGTTCTACATGATAAAGAAGTACCCCATCCTGCGCATGACCCGGGAGGAGCGGCGGCTGGACCTCCACTCCTGCGGAGTGCTGTGCGCCATGGGCATCCCCATGGGCCTGCAATACTCCATCACCGCCATCGGGTCCATCGTGCTCCAGTCCTCGGTGAACGCCTTGGGAAGCCTCTATGTGGCCGCCGTGGCGGCGGGGAGCAAGGTGTATCAGCTGCTGGCCTGCCCCTTCGACGCAATGGGAGCCACCATGGCCACCTACTGCGGCCAGAACATGGGGGCCTGCAAGCTGGACCGGCTGTCCAAAGGTATTCGCTCCTGCGCCTTGCTGGGGCTGGGTTACTCGCTGATCGCCTTCTGCGCCATGCTCCGCTTCGCTCCTCAGTGTGCCCTGCTCTTCCTGGACCCCAAGGAGCTGGATGTGGCCCTTCTGACGGAGCTGACCACCCGGTATATCCTGGTGGGGGCCGCCTTCTTCTTCCCCCTGTCCCTGGTGAACATCGTCCGGTTCTCCATCCAGGGGATGGGATTCAGCCCCTTCGCCATTCTGGCCGGGGTGCTGGAGATGGCCGCCCGCACCGTGGTTGGCATATGGCTGGTGCCCGTATTCGGCTACACCGCCGCCTGCTTCGCCTCCCCCGCCGCCTGGGTGTGCGCCGACCTGTTCCTGATTCCCGCCAGCGCGCTGTGCATCGGCAAGCTGCGCCGGCTCTACCCCAACCAGCCGGAGGAGCTGTCCGAGCCCCGGCCCGTCCCCCTCCACGCCGGCGCTCAGCGTTGACCGGCAGCCCCACCGCCATAAAACCTCCCCCGGGAACCACAAGATTCCCGGGGGAGGTTTCTTTTATCAACGGTAGGAGTCCGCAAGGGCCTGGAATCTGGGCAGGGAACGGCGGATGGTGTCGGTCTGGACACAGTAGGAGATGCGCACGTGTCCCGGAGCGCCGAAGCCGGCGCCGGGGGCCATGAGCAGGTCGAATTTCTTCGCCCGTTCGCTGAAGGCCAGATCGTCGGGCTCCAGGCTGCGGGGGAAAAGGTAGAAGGCCCCGCCGGGCTCCACCACACGGTAGCCCATCTCCCGCAGGGCGGAAACGAAAAGATTCCGGTTCTCCTCATAGATCCCGACGTCCGCGGTCATGCCGCAGCACTGGGAAGTGACCTGCTGGAACAGGCTGGGGGCGTTTACATAGCCCAGGGAGCGGCCCGCCCCCGCCACGGCGGCGTATACGTCCTCCGCGTCAGTCACGTCCCTGGGCACCAGCACATAGCCGATGCGCTCGCCGGGCAGGGACAGGGACTTGGAGAAGGAGTAGCACACGATGGTGTCCCGGTAGATGTGGGGCACCCAGGGGACCTCCACCCCGGCGTAGACGATCTCCCGGTAGGGCTCGTCGGAGATCAGATAGATGGGGTGGCCGTACTCCCCGCCTTTGGCGGTGAGAATCCCGGCCAGCCGCTCCAGCGTCTCCCGGGAATAGACCACGCCCGAGGGGTTGTTGGGGCTGTTAATGACCACGCCCTTGGTCCGCGGGGTGACCGCCCGCTCAAAGGAATCAAAGTCGATCTGGAAGCTCTCCACCTCCGGGGGAATCAGGACCATCCCGGCCCCGGCCCCTTCGATGAACACCTTATACTCCGGGAAGTAGGGGGCGAAGACGATGAACTCATCCCCGGGGCAGGTCAGGCCGTTGAAGACGCAGCACAGGGAGGCGGCGGCCCCCATGGTGATGTAAAACCGGTCAGCGGTGTAATCGGCGCCGAACCGGCGGTTGAGGGAATCGGCAAAGCGCTGCCTGGCCTCGGCGTCGCCCTGGGCGCTGGTGTAGGCGTGGATCAGGTGGGGCTGCCGGGTGAGCAGGCGGACCGCCGTCTCATTGACGGCGGCGGGAGCGGGTACGCTGGGATTGCCGATGGAAAAATCAAAGACATTTTCCGCCCCCACCTCCGCCGCGCGGAGCTTTCCGTATTCGAACAGCTCCCGGATTACGGACCGGGCGGTGCCCAGCCCCCTCATACGTTCAGAAACCATAATAAAACCTCCAGAATGAAAATGGCCCAAGGCATTGGGGCGCTTACCCGCATTATACCACAGTAGTTTACCGGAGTAAAGTGCAGAAATGGCTGTTTCTCCCAAAAAGCAGGCAAAAAATGCTAAAAAATACCAATCGAGAGGAAATAGACGAAGAAAATTTTTCGCAGGATAGTAAATTTGGAAAAATCTGACCTTTACAAAGCGGAACGGCGGAGCTATAATTTCAAAAATAACATTGGAATAAGCTACAGTGAGGGGGGCGGCAGTATGCAGGTCTTGTCTGGCAAACCCATTATGGATCAGATCGTGGCCGGGCGGCTGTGCTTTTACCGCCGCCCCGTTCCACAGGTCCAGCTGTATACCCGGGGAGACTGGCGGCAGGAGCTCAACCGCTTTCACCGGGCCCAGCAGAACGCCATTCTGGAGCTGAACACCCTGTACCACCGGGCGCTCAACCAGGTGGGTGAGGGAGTGGCCTCGATCTTCCTGATCCACGGAATGCTGCTGGAGGACCACGATTATGTGGAGACCGTCCGGGGGCTGATCAACGGCCAGGGGGTGACGGCAGAGTACGCTGTCCAGATGGCTGAGGTCAGCTTTTCCGCCGCCTTCGCCGCTATGGACAGCGCCTATATGCAGGCCCGAGCGGTGGATATCCGGGATATCTCCCAGCGGGTGCTCCGGGCGCTGATGGGCGGGCGGCAGACCCTCCTGATGGACGAGCCCGCCATCCTGGTGGCCGACGAGTATCTGCCCAGCGAGGTGATGGACTTCGACCAGCGGCGGCTGCTGGGCCTGATTACCCGGCGGGGCAGTCTGGACAGCCACACCGCTATGCTGGTACGGGCCTACCACATCCCCGCCATTGTGGAGGTGGCCATCACCACCCAGTGCGAGGGCCGGCTCGCCCTGATGGACGGCTACACCGGCCATGTATACATCGACCCGGAGCAGTCCCAGCTGGAGCTGCTGCGGGAGCTCTATCAGGCCAACGGTCGGCCCAAGGGATACGCCCTGGTCTGACGGAAACTCAAAGGGAAACGCGGAGCGCCGGCAGCGCTCCGCGTTTTTTTAAATCATCAGGGAGCACACCAGCTCGGTATACTCCGCCGGGTCCTCCAAGGGCAGACCCGCCAGAAGGAGGGCCTGAGCGTAGAGCAGTCTGGAGTATTTGGAGACCAACTCCTTGTCCTCCGTCTCCACCGCCCTCCTCAGAGCGGCGAAGGGGGCGGAATCGGCGTTGAGCTCCAGTACCCGATCGGCCTTCATGGGCTGTCCGCCCTCCATCTTGCTCATATATTTCTCCATTTCGATGGAGATGGGACCGTCGGCGGACAGGCAGCAGGCCCCCGACTTGAGGATGGCGGACACCCGCACCTCCTTCACCTGGTCCCCCAGGGCTTCCTTCACGGCCTCCAGCACCGGCTTTCCGGCCTCGGCCTTCTCCTCGGCCTGCTTCTTCTCCTCGTCGGTCTGGGGCAGGGCGTCCTCCTCGGTGACGGACTTGAACTCCTTGCCGTCTATCTCCCGCAGGCCCTTCATCACGAAGTCGTCCACGTCCTCGGTGCAGTAGAGGATCTCATAGCCCTTGTCCAGAATGCGTTCCACCTGGGGCAGCCTGGCAATCTTCTCCACACTCTCGCCGCAGGCGTAATAGTAGAAGGGCTGGTCCTCGGGCATCCGGTCCTTGTAGGCGGACAGAGTGGTGTTGGCCCCCTCCTTGGAGGACCAGAACAGCAGCAGGTCCTGGAGCACGTCCTTGTGCTGGCCGTAATCGGCCACCACGCCGTATTTCAGCTGGGTCCCGAAGGCCGTCCAGAACTTTTCATATTTTTCCCGGTCCTCCTTCTGCATCGTGAGCAGCTCGTTCTTGATCTTCTTCTCCAGGGCGGAGGCGATCACCTTCAGCTGCCGGGTGTGCTGGAGGACCTCACGGCT
>CATKHE010000076.1 GCA_949747935.1 uncultured Eubacteriales bacterium | reverse complement strand
GGAGAAGGGCCTGGAGATCGATGGCCCGCTGCTCCCCGGACACCAGCACCAGGGCGGCAAAGCCGCTGCTCTGATAGTGGGCCAGGTCCTGCACCGCCGTCTCCAGACTGGCCAGGAAGGGGGGCAGCTGCTTGGCGGTGACGGACAGCAGCTCCCTGGGGGGCGTGGGGTAGGAGGCGGTGGTGAAGGAATCCAGATAGACCACCGGGAAGTCCTCCAGCCGACTGAGGAGCCGGGGGAAGGTGAGGGCCAGCTCGGAGCAGGAGGGGTCCAGTTCCCCCTGTTCCAGGAGGATCTTGGCGTCCTCCTCCAGCTGCCACTGGTAGGACTTGGCCCGGTCTGCCGCCCGGGGGACCTGGTCAAAGATCACGCAGGCGTCGGGGGGCAGGTAGTCTGCCGCCGTGGCCAGTTCCGGATAGATGAGAGGGAGGTAGCGGTCCAGGGCGGGGAAGGTCCGGCCCTGGGCGATGGCCTCGCCGTCCTGCTCCAGGGTTTTGTTCAGTCCCTTATTTCCGTTTTGAAGGGCCTTGGCCGCCAATTTTTCGATTTTTTTGCTCAGCCCTCTGAAGCCGCCGGGGGCCAGCTGGGGCAGGACCTCGGCGGCGGGGAGGAGGAGGGCGGTCTCGATGTTCTCGGTGCGGCGCTGGGTGGCCGGGTCGAAGAGCCCCATGGCGTCCACCTCGTCCCCAAAAAACTCCGCCCGGACGGGCTGCTCCATGCCGGGGGAGAACACGTCTAAAATACCCCCCCGAAGGGCGAACTGGCCCGCCCCCTCCACCTGTTCGCACCGGACGTACCCGGCGGCAGACAGGTCTTCGGCCAGCTGGTTCAGGTCGCAGACCGCCCCCAGCTTCAGCTCCCGGCAGCAGCCCTCCAGCACCTTCGGGGGGATGGTCCGCTGGAGCAGGCCCTCCACGGTGGCTACCAGAAAGGGGTAACGCCCCGTCATCAGGGCCAGCCGCCGGTGCTCCCACTGGCGGGAGAGGGCGGCGGCGTTGTGAAAGGTGAAGTCCCGGGGACCCAGCACGGGGACGGACACCCCGGTAAAAGCTCCCAGGTCCCGGGCCAGCCGCGCGCCCTCGCCCTCGTCGGCGCAGACCACTACCACGGGGCGTTTGGTCATCAGGCCGATACCGGCGGCGATGTGGCAGCGGTGGATGGCGGAGGCGCCCGACAGGGCCGCGGGGGAGCGCCCCCCCTCCAGGGCGGCGAGGAGCTGCTGAAATTCAGGGAGCCGGTTCAGGGCGGCGGTCAAATGTTTCACGTGAAACACCTCGTCTTTGTGGAAAAATTGTCGATAACGGGAGATGCGGAAACGCCCCTGCCCCCGGATGGGGGAGGGGTGTGTCGATTTATAGGGAGAGGGGCCCGGCGTGAGGCCGGGCTCACGGTTCGTTTTGATCAGGTGATCTCATAGTCCCGGCCGAACTGGAGTCTGCCGAAGTCGATGCGGCCGCCCCGGGGCCTGCCGCTGTCGTCCTCCTCGTCCTCCTCCTCGTCGCAGTCCTCTTCCTCCTCTTCATAGTCGTCCTCGGGCTCGCGGCGGCGGGAGCGGCGGGGAGGGAGGGGCTCCACTTCCTCGTCCTCCTCCGGGGGGAGGACGGGGGTGAACTCGGCGGTGTCGGACAGGTCCTCCTGGGCGGCTTCCTCCGCCTTGGCCCGCAGATTCTCGGCGGTGGCTGCCTCCATGGCCTGGGCCAGGAGACGCTGGACGTTGTCGTCGATCTCGTCGGCCTTCTCGGCCACCGGGTCTACAGTGGGCTGAGTCTCGGGGGGATAGAGCTCCTCCAGCTGAGAGAGGAGCTCCGCCTCTTTGACGTGAAGATCCCGCACCTTGGACACAAAGGCGGCAGTGGCCTGCTGGGCCTTTTTCAGGCGGAACTCTTCCGCCTCCAGCTCCCGCTCAATCTCCGCCCGGCGGCCCCGGGCGTCAGCCTCCGCCTGGGAGAGCAGGGCGTCCTTTTTCCGCTCGGCCTCCCGCACCAGGTCGTCCGCCATCCGCTGGGCGGCCATCAGAGCCTTGCGCATGGCCTCCTCGGTGGAGCGGTACTCCTCCACCTTGTCCACCAGCACCTTCATCTTGTTTTTCAGCACCGCGTTCTCGTTGAAAAGCGCGGAGTAGTCCCCGGTGAGGACGTCCAGAAATTCGTCCACCTGGGCCATGTTATAGCCGCCGAAGGACGCCTTGGAAAAGGCGCGCTCGGACACTTCCTGTGGTGTGAGCATAATGATCCCCCAAATCTCTATGTAGGGGCGGCCTTTGGCCGCCGGCAGGAATGAAGTCAGGAGGCGGACGGCCAGAGGCCGCCCCTGCGGACAGCAATTTTTTTAATTAAAAATACAGTCCGTTGTTCTCCAGCTCGTCGATGAGGTCGCCCAGGATGTCCACGTTGTAGGGGGTGATGATGTAGGTGGAGATGGCCACCTTCTTGATCTTGCCCTCCTGGGCGTAGGACACCCCGGCCAGGAAGTCCAGCAGGCGGCGGGCGATCTCGCCGTTGGTGGATTCCAGGTTGAGGACTACGGTGCGCTTCTCCCGCAGGTGGTCGGCGATGGAGGAGGCGTCCTCGAACCGCTCGGGCTTCACCAGCACCACCTGGAGCTGGGTGGCGGCCCGGATATTGACCACCTTGTTGGAGCGGCGGTCGTCCTCGGGGGCGGGGGCGTTGTAGCTGCTGTAGCCGCTGTCCCGGGGGGCGCGGTCTGCCCGCTCGGCCCGCTCGCGGCGCTCTACAGGGCGGGGAGAGATGTCGAAATCGTCATAGTCGTCCTCGTCTTCATCCTCATAGGGGTGGGCCAGCCGCTTGAACTCGTCAAAAATTCCCATTTGTAAAATCCTCTTTTCTCCGAAATATGAAGTGAGCTATGGACGCGGAGCCGTCAGAGGGCGGGGGCCGAAGAGGGCGGTGCCCACCCGGACCAGGGTGGCGCCCTCGGCGATGGCGTCCTCGTAATCGGCGCTCATGCCCATAGAAAGACAATCCATAATATATTGATTATCCGACATTTCCCCCGTTATGTCAACAAAAAGATTGCGCATTTGGGAAAAATATTTCCGGTTGGAGCCGGAAACGGCTGAAACAGGCGGGATTGCCATCAATCCCCGGAGGCGGACGCAGGGGCTGCTCAGGGCCAGCTCCGCCAGGGCGGGCAGGTCCTCCGGCGGGATTCCGCCCTTGCTCGCCTCCCTGGCGATGTTCACCTCCAGCAGGATGTCCTGGACGATACCAAGCTTGTCCGCCTGGGCATCGATTGCCCGGAGCAGCCGCTCCGAGTCCACCGAGTGAATGAGGGCCACCTTCCCGACGACCTGCTTCACCTTGTTGGTTTGAAGGTGGCCGATGAAGTGGACCTCCGCCCCGGCGTAGGCGTTGGTCTCCAGGTGCGCGGTGAGCTCCTGAACCCGGTTCTCCCCACACACCCGGATCCCGCCGGCGATGGCGGAGCGGATGGTCTCATCGGTCTGCACCTTGGTGGCCGCGCACAGGGTGATCTCCCCCGGGTCCCGGCCCGCCGCCCGGGCGGCAGCGGCGATCCTCTCATGCACGGCTCTGATGTTTTGGGACAGGTCCATAATATTGCCTTCTCTCTATTAACAAAATACGGATACTAACGTCCCTCCGCAGAGGCAAGGCCTCTTTTGAAAGGGCTCGGCCCGGTGGGCGGGGGTTCATCCCTCCAGCAGCATGCCGTCCTGGAGGCCGGTGGCCGCAGTGATGATCCGGTCCCCCGCCCGGAGGACCTTTCGACCCGTGCCCACCGGGCGGACCACGTAGTAGTCGCCGCCCTCGGTAACGATGGACACCTCCCGGAACTCGGTGCGGCCGTTGATCAGGGCGTATACGCCGATTTTGTTCTCCGCAGCGGTCTCAGACTGGGAGCCGGAGGGCTCCTGGACGAACTCCACCAGCCGCAGGGCCTCCTTGGGGATGCGCAGGCCGGACCAGCTCTCGAAGATCAGCTCCACCGTCTGATGCCGCAGGAGGGTGGTGAGGGTGAGGTAGCGGTTGGAGGAGAAGACCACCAGGGTCCGGTCCCCGTCGGCGGGGCCGACGCGGTCCACCGTCATCTCCACGTTCCGGTTCAGCTCCCCGGAGAAGCGCAGCGTGGCGGTTTTCCCCTCCTTCAGCCGCTCCGCCGCCGCGGAGGGCAGGTTGGCGGCGAAATACCAGGTGTCAGAGGTGATGAGCTTGCCCATGGAGCCGCTGTCCTCCCCGGCGGGGCTGTCGATCAGCTCCTGGAGGGAGACGGGGGTGAGCTGGGCCAGACTGTCTGGGGTGAGGCGGGATTCGTAGCCGTCCACCAGGGCGGAAAAGACCCCGGGAACGTCAGCGGTGACCCGGGTGGTGGCCTGGGAGGACTGCCGGGTGAGGACGGACAGCTCCTCCCGGAGCTGCCGCAGCCGGGCGGCCAGGTCGGCGGAGGTCAGCCCCTCCCCGTAGGTATAGCCCCGCTTGAGGACGCTGCTCTTCACCCCCAGCACCTGCTCCCGCAGCTGGGTGTGGTCGCCCAGGGCGTAGGAGGAGCGCAGAGCCACCACCGCCTGAATGATGTCCTCGTCCAGCCGGGCGGCGGATTCCAGGCTTCCCGACTGGGAGATGGCCTCCTCCAGCAGGTCGATGTCCATCTCCAGCTCCTCAATGCGGGTCTGTCCGGCTTGGGTCTGACTGTCCCGATAGACCAGGGCGATCTGCTGCCCCCTGCCCACCTTCTCCCCCTCGGCCAGGGTGAGCTCCAGAATCCCGCTCTGGGCGGGCAGGACCCGGGCCTGACGCACCACCAGCCCCTCCGCGAGCACGCTGTCGTGGGCGGTGTAGGCGTAGACCTGGGCGGTCTGGTAGGGCTCGTCCATGGCGTTGAATATGTAGCAGCCGAGGTAGATGGCGATGACCGCCGCCAGGGCCAGGATCACAAAGGTGATCAGCGGTTTTCCTTGCTTCATTGGGTTCTCTCTTTCGTAAATCGTAGGCCGGCGGGGGAGGGGGGCTTACTCCATGGCCTCCTCCGTCAGCGGCACGGGCCGCTCGGGGACGATGGTGGAGATGGCATGCTTGTAGATGATCTGCTGCTTGCCGTCGCTGGTGAGGACGACGGTAAACGCGTCGAAGCCGGTGATGTAGCCCCGCATCTGGAAGCCGTTCATCAGGAACATGGTGCCCGCCCGCCGCTCCCGCCGGGCCTGGGTGAGGAAGTTCTCCAGAAGGTTGTTAGTCTTTGTCATGGTTGTCATAGTTTACAGCACTCCTTT
>CATKHE010000075.1 GCA_949747935.1 uncultured Eubacteriales bacterium | reverse complement strand
CAACGTGACGGACATCACCGAAATTGCCAAAGCGGTGGAGGGGGCCGGGGCGGACGCCCTGTCCCTCATCAACACCATCCGGGGGATGCGCATTGACGTGAACACCCGCCGCCCCATCCTGCGGATGAACACCGGGGGACTGTCCGGCCCCGCCGTGCTGCCGGTGGCGGTGCGGATGGTGTGGGAGGCGGCTCAGGCGGTCTCCCTGCCCATTCTGGGCATGGGGGGCGTGTCTAAGGGGGAGGACGCCGCCCAGATCATGCTGGCCGGGGCCTCCGCCGTGGCGGTGGGCACCTCCCTGTTCACCGACCCCTTCGCCCCGCTGAAGGTCCGGGACGAATTGGCGGACATCGCCGCGAAGCAGGGCCTGGGCGCGGTGTCGGAGTTGACCGGCGGGGTACGGGCGTGGTAAAATGCCTGGACAGATATCATCTGTCTGTTTTGACCGGGTTTCATCATTGCGGGCGGATATTATCCGCCCCTACATACGATTAAAGGATCTGATACCCATGACCACCATCTATCTAGTCCGCCACGCTGAGGCGGAGGGCAACCTGTACCGCCGTATCCATGGCTGGTACAACTCCCTGATTACCGAAAATGGCTTCGCCCAGATCAAGGCCTTGGAGGACCGCTTCCGGGACATCCATATTGACGCGGTATACTCCAGCGACTTGTACCGCACTATGACCACCGCCCGGGCGGTTTACATCCCCAAGGGCCTGCCCCTGAACACCGACCCCGGCCTGCGGGAGATGAACCTGGGGAACTGGGAGGATTTGTCCTTCGGCTTTGTCCGCCACCGCTGGCCGGAGGAAATGGAGCGTTTCAACCGCAACGACCCCACCTGGCAGGCCCCCAACGGGGAGGACTTTTTCCAGCTGGGGGAACGACTGGAGGGGACCGTCCGCCGGATTGCCTCACGGCACCCGAATCAGACCATCGCCCTGTTCAGCCACGGGATGGCTATCCGGCAGCTGATTGCCGTGATTAAGGGCGTTCCGCCGGAGGAGTGGCACACCGTCCCCCACGGGGACAACACGGCGGTCACCCGCCTCACCTTCGACGGGACACGGCTGGAAGCGGAGCTGGAGCTGGATAACTCTCACCTGCCCGAGGGGATTTCCACTCTGGCCCGGCAGTCCTGGTGGCGGAAGGACAAAATGGCGGCGGCCGACGTCAACCTGTGGTACGCTCCTCTGAGCTGGGAGACGGATCAGGCCCTCTATCTGAAGGCCCGCCGGGAGGCGTGGACCTCTACCCACGGCCCCGGCATCCCCTTCGACGGGGAGGGCTTTCTCCAAAACGCCCGCCTCCACCTGTCCCGCACCCCCTGGGGGGTGACCCTGGCCCTGGCCGGGGACCGGCCGGCGGGACTGCTGGAGCTGGACCCCGCCCGATACGCGGCGGACAACGCCGGCTACATCCCCTTCTGCTACATCGCCCCGGAGCGCCGGGGTTTGGGCTTGGGCGTTCAGCTCATCGGTCAGGCCGTAGCCGTCTTCCGCCCCATGGGCCGGGACAGGCTCCGCCTGCGCTGCGCCCCCTATACTCAGCGGGCCCAGCGGTTCTATCTGAAATACGGCTTTACCAAGATTGGCGAGGAGGAAAACAGCCGGGTCCCCCTGGATATTTTGGAGAAATACATCGGATATGAGCGGTAACCACATTGAAATTGCCCCTTGCGGGGGCGGGTGGACTGTGCTATAATAGCCTTGGCGAAAGCCAAAACTGATAATCATTCCATGCATCCACCGCAAAAAGCGGCCCCCCGGAAGAGATGGGAGCTCTCCGGAGGGCCGCTTTTTGCAATGACAGGCTTACTGTTCCCTGTGATGTCTGTCAAGCCACTTACTCACGCAGTGGGAGACTACGTTCGCTGCGACAGAAACTATGAAACTGATAAACATATCCATGCTTCCACCTCCTCCCGCTGCCGGTGTCGGTGGGGACAGCACAGCCATTATACCAAAATCCGGCAAGCCCCGCAAGACGCATTGACGAGACCTGCGGAGGCTGATATACTTGTTGGTATTCCAAGAGAAAAGAGGGCAAAGCATGCCTTTTGACTGCGATTTATTTCTTCCGGTGGACCGGGAGAACATGGTCCGCCGGGGATGGGATTATTATGACTTCCTCCTAATCACCGGGGACGCCTATGTGGACCATCCCTCCTTCGGCCCAGCCATCATTGGCCGGATTTTAGAGGCCGAGGGCTACCGGGTGGCCGTGCTGGCCCAGCCGGACTGGCACAGCGCGGAGGCCTTCGCCGCCCTGGGGCGTCCACGGCTGGGGGTGCTCATCGGGGCGGGGAATATCGACTCCATGGTGGCCCACTACACCGCCGCCAAAAAGCGCCGCCATGACGACGCCTACTCCCCCGGGCGGAAAGCCGGCCTGCGCCCCGACCGCGCCACCATTGTCTATTCCAACCGGGCGCGGGAGGCCTTTGGGGACATTCCCATCGTCATCGGCGGGCTGGAGGCCAGCCTGCGCCGCTTCGCCCACTACGACTACTGGGAGGACAAGGTGCGCCGCTCTGTCCTCTTCGATGCCCAGGCGGATATCCTCACCTACGGCATGGGGGAATACGCCACCCTGGAGATTGCCGCCCGGCTGGCCTCGGGCACCCCTGTCTCGGAGATCACCGACGTGCGGGGCACCTGCGTCGCCGGCAAATACCCCGGCCTGTGCGCCTACCCCAGGGTGGAGGTCCCCTCCTTTGAGGAGGTGTCCGCCTCCAAGGAGGCCTACGCCCGGGCCAACATGGTGGAATATCAGGAGCACGACGCGGTGTCGGGCAAGGCGGTAATCCAGCGGCACGGGGACCGGTTTTTAATTGTCAATCCCCCGGCCTTCCCCCTGTCCACGGCGGAGCTGGACCGGGTGGCCGAGCTGCCCTATGTCCGGGAGCCCCACCCCATGTACGACGACATGGGGGGCGTACCCGCCATCGAGGAGGTGCGCTTCTCT
>CATKHE010000074.1 GCA_949747935.1 uncultured Eubacteriales bacterium | reverse complement strand
GCAGAAGACTGGATTCCGCCAATCCCGCAGGGGAAAGCACACTGGACGGCCAGCGTTACGGGCTCTATGAGGTTTGGCGCAGCAATTACTACACGCAAAACGGCGTGACGCAGTGGCGGCAGGAGGAGCATCCCGCCACCCTGCTTTTCCTCCTGGATTCGGACGGCAGCCCGGCCCTGGTGAAGGACTGCATTGATTTTTCCACAGAGGGCAGGGATGCAGACGAAATCATACAGCAGGCGGTCTGGAATCTGTACGACTTGGAAATCTGCCTCTTCCAGGACGGCGCCAGCGCCCCTGTCGGCCCGCCCTGCTCCCTGAAGAATTCCTGCCTGGGTTCCCTCATTCAGGACGAAACTCAGCAAGCGGACGGGGAGCCCGTTTACCAGCCCGGCGACTACTGGTCCGAAATCGCGGGAGACGGCTTCTCCGCCCTCACCTACTACAGCGCTCTGGACAACACAGATGTCCTTTACAGGCTGGAGACCACCCGAACCGACCTTTCTACCCCCAGAGGCATTCGGGTCGGCTCCACCCGGGAGGAGGTGCTGGCCGCCTATCCCGACATCTCCGATGAGCAAAACTGGACCTGGGCTTACCCGGATGACTACCTTCACTACAGCAGCGATGAAAATGGCTTGGGCCCCAATCTGTATTTCTTCTTTGAGGACAATGTGGTCTATATGATCCAGATCGTCAACCTGTTCAACTAATCAACCGGCCCGGAGGCGAAAGCCTCCGGGCCGGTCCCATTTCAGGTTTTAAACACCCAAAATTTATTCATCAGATAGTTATAAAAAATTGTGACCACGGCGGTGGGTAGCTTGGCCATCAGATTGACCCAATTCTCTGGCACCAGACCCGCAAACAGGGGTAGGGTGAGGATCCGGGTACAAACAGCCAGGCTCACCGTGGAAATGAGCAGATAGCCCGCGCTGGTGACCAAATACCGCGCGGCCTCCCCCTTGGTAATTTTGTCCCGTTTTTGAAAGGTCCAGAACTTGTTCCACAAAAAGGAGTGGATATTGGCTATCACATAAGCGATGGCGTTGGAGAGATAAAGCCCCGTAGACACCGCCGTGCCCAGGAGCACCAGAACAGGTCCCTCCCCGATCACCCAGCGGTCCATCACAAAGAATACCGCAAAATCCACCAAAGTATTGAGTACGCCGATCATGCCAAACTTAAGGAATTTTTTCAGGTCAAATACCTGAATCAAATAAATTATTTTTTCTTTCATACACCGCTCCTGAACGATCCGCCTGCCGTTACGGCGTTTCCTTCCGGACAGTCCGGCGGATGCGGAATACGTCCCGGAACATCCGAAGGCTGTCCTTGATTACGTTCACCTTGGACTCCCGGAAGTTGATCACAGACACCGGAAGCTGCTCCACCTTCAGCCCCAGCTTGTCCGCCCGCATCAGAACCTCAAAATCAAAAGAAAAGCCGTCCATGGAGCATTGGGAAAAAATTTGTTGGGCCGCGTCTCGCCGGTAACCCTTGATTCCGCATTGGGTATCGTATATCAGGCCCGAAACTGTTCTGGCCAGCAGACCGAAACACTTGGAGGTCAGAACCCGCAGGGGCGGATAATTCTTGTACCCCTCACCGTTGATCCTGCGGGAGCCGATGACCAGATCCGCCCCGGAATCCTCAAATCGCTTCAGCATCGCGGCAAACACATCCACACCATAGGCCAGGTCCGCGTCGGTACACAAAATGATGTCTCCCCGTGCGGCCAGCATTCCCACCCGGACAGCCCGTCCCTTTCCATGGTTGGGGCTGTAACTCTCCAGACGCACCCGGGGATTGCCGCAGTCCCGCACCGCCTCCGCCATGCCGTCGGTGCTGCCGTCGTCTACAATCAGGACCTCATAGTCCGCCGTCAACTTCGCCAGTTTGGCAGATACCTCGCGGATGGTATCTAATATAATTTCGCGCTCATTATACGCAGGTATTACCAGGGACACATTCATTGGTTCAAAAACCTCCTGCTTTCTCCTCATAATTTTCTTTCATGATATACTTTCCCGTCTGGAATGTCAAGCAAATTTCCCCACAAATGAGCCGCTCGTTAGCATTGATGTGTGAGCCAAAACAACGCAGTGTACCTGATGAAGCCAAACGGCGAGAAGCACAGCAACTTTCGGATGCAAAATAACCGTGGCGGTGCTAAACTGTTGGCAGAGAAGATCATGTCGGCAGTCCAGTACCAGAGATTGGAAGGCGTGGTGATCGGCATGGAGGCTATGTAAGGAAGCCCACAAAGAAACCCGCCACCCTTGCAATATGATATACTCCCTCAATAAGAGACAGTGAAAAAAGAAAGCACTGTCAAACATAGGGGGAGCATTGTCATGGTACAAAACAAAAAGCTTGAGGCAAGAGAAAAGATCAGAATTATCCGAGATCAGCTGGCAGGCAAATACAGCATAAAAGAAGCCGCCCAAAGAGCCGGGGTAACAAGAACAACATTCCAAAGCTGGAAATAGACAAAAACGCACCCCTGAGCTGGGGGTGCGTTTGCTGTATCAGGCCCGTGTGTCAAAACCGGAGAGCGCCTGTGCGAGGTTGTCGATGCGTTCCAGCAGTTCATCGGTGATGATCCGATTAAAATTCTCATTTCTGTAATCCACCGTTCCGTCGGGACGCTTCTGGTCCGGAATTGTGGTTACTGCGTGATGGACCGATGTCTCATACCGGGAGACCGCGGTTTGTCCGCTGCCGGACCGGGTAATGGTGAGGGAGGAGCGGTATCCGCTGACGGTGGTTGTGGGACAGGGGCCGAACTGGGCCAGAGCAAAGGACCCGTCCGCGTTCTTGTGGGCCGGGATATACCAATCAGGCTGTCCGCCCATGCGGAAGCTGTACGCGGTCTGCTGCAACTCGGCCTCCAGCTTGCTGCCGTCCTTCCAGCTGCAAACGAGTTGCGAGACGGAGTTGGCATAG
>CATKHE010000073.1 GCA_949747935.1 uncultured Eubacteriales bacterium | reverse complement strand
CGCCGACTGCGGGTCTATGCTCTTCGACATCAAAAATCAGGATGTCCACTGCGGCGGGTCGGGCTGCGGGTGCTGTGCCTCGGTGCTCACCGGGTATATCCTCAACAATCTGAAGGCGGGCAAATGGAAAAACATCCTCTTCTGCCCCACCGGAGCCCTCCACTCCCCCACCTCCGCTTTTCAGGGGGAGTCTATCCCCGGTATCTGCCACGCGATCGCTATTTCGACGACAAAATAAGGTGGTTTTATGGAATATTTCAACGCGTTTCTCTGCGGAGGCATCCTGTGCGTCATCGGACAGGTGCTCATTGACAAGACACCTCTCACCCCGGCGAAAATTCTGGTGTCCTACGTCACCGCCGGGGTGATTCTCAGCGGCGTGGGGGTGTACCAATACCTGGTGGACTGGGGCGGCGCGGGAGCCACGGTGCCCCTCACCGGCTTCGGCCACCTTCTGGCCAAGGGGGTCAAAAAAGCGGTCGCGGAGGACGGTCTGCTGGGCGCCCTCACCGGCGGCTCTACCGCCGCCGCCGGTGGGATCACCGCCGCCATCTTCTTCGGCTTTCTGGTGGCCCTCATCTGCAAGCCCAAGCCCAAGACGTAAAACGACCGCCTCCCCAGCCGGGGAGGCGGTCTGTCTTCCTTTTACTGACAGGGCTGTCCTATTCAGTCGTCGCCGAAGCTGATGCCCAGCAGGCGGGCCTCGGTTATAATGTCGGATTGGGGGTCGATGGTCGTCAGCTTGCCGGCGATCTCCTTCAGGGGAACGGAGGTAATCACGTGGTTCTGGATGGCCACCATGCTGCCATACTCCTCCTTAGAAATCAGCAGGGCCGCCGTAGTGCCCAGGCGAGAGGAGAGAACACGGTCGTAGGCGCAGGGTGTTCCACCCCGCTGCATGTGGCCGGGCACCGTCACCCGGACCTCCTTGCCCGTCTTCTTGAGAATCTTGTCGGCGATGGCGTAGGAGACGGAGGGGTACTTCTCCAGCAGCTCGGCTATGTGCTGCTTGTACTCCTTTTTGGACATGGCCGCTTCCTTCTGGGAGATGGCTCCCTCAGCCACAGCCAGGATGGTAAAGCCGTTGCCCGAGGCGGCCCGCTGCTTGATCTTGGCGATCACCGAGTCGATGTTATAGGGAATTTCCGGAATCAGAATGATATCCGCGCCGCCGGCGATGCCGGCATTCAAGGTGAGCCAGCCCGCCTTGTGGCCCATAATCTCCACCATAAACACCCGGTTGTGGGAAGCCGCAGTGGTGTGGATGCAGTCGATCACCTCGGTGGCCAGACCGATGGCAGACTGGAAACCAAAGGTGGTGTCGGTACCCCACAGATCGTTGTCGATGGTCTTGGGCAGGCCGATCACATTAAGGCCCTCCTCGCTGAGGAGGTTGGCGGTCTTCTGGCTGCCGTTTCCGCCCAGGACGGCCAGGCAGTCCAGCCGCAGGCGGCGGTAGGTATATTTCATGGCCTCCACCTTATCCAGGCCGTTCTCGTCGGGCACCCGCATCAGCTTGAAGGGCTGGCGGCTGGAGCCCAGGATGGTACCGCCCCGGGTGAGCAGACCGGTGAAGTCGATGGGGGACAGCTTCTTGTAGTCCTCATAGATGAGGCCCTTGTAGCCGTCGATGAAGCCGATGATCTCCACCTCGTTGCCGTAGATGTTGTAGAGGCCCTTGGCCACCCCCCGCATAGTGGCGTTGAGGGCCTGACAGTCGCCGCCGCTGGTAAGCATTCCGATCCGTTTCATAGACACAACTTCCTTTCAGAAAAGGTAATATGAAAGCCGTTCCGGCTTGATAAACTGGAGTGCGGGGGAGAACATCATCCGCCCGCCGAATGGCGCCCATTACAGGGATGGTCACAGGCCGCCTCCGCAAAATCAATCCTGCTTGATAATCCGTCTCAGCAGCCCCCGCCGGGTCTTTTTGACGGTGACCGCCGTTTTTTTCGGAGCCGCCTTTGCCGCCAGACATTCCCCCGGAGCGTGGGCTGGCCTGACAGTCAGTTTGGGTTCGGGTCTGAGCCGCTCCAACGCCCATTCCCCGGAGTAGGCCTGGTCGCAGAAATGCTCTTGAGCGTTGAAGAACTCCCCCTGGGTCCGAATATAGGTCCCGTCGGGCCGCTGGACTCTCCCCTTGGCGGTGTCCCGGAGCTGACCGGCAAACATAGCCTCCAGATGGGCCCGCAGGGCGGGATCCTTCACAGGTGCCGCCACCTCCACCCGGCGGGTGGTGTTGCGGGTCATGAAGTCGGCGGAGGAGATATACACCTGCTTCCGCTCCCCCCGGCCGAAGATATAGATGCGGGCGTGCTCCAGGTAGCGGCCCACGATGCTGCGGACGGTGATGTTATCCGTCAGCCCGGGCACGCCGCCGGTGAGGCAGCAGATGCCCCGGACCACCAGGTCGATCCTCACCCCAGCCCGGGAGGCCTGGATGAGCCGGTCGATAATCAGCTTGTCGGTAAGGCCGTTGAGCTTAAAACCCAGATAGGCGTCCTCTCCCGCCCGTGCCAGCTCGGTCTCCCGGTCGATAAGGGCCAGCACCTGGGGCCGCAGACAGGCGGGGGCCACCATCAGGCGGCGGCTGTCCTCCACCACCTCGCCCATGGACAGGGCGTTAAAGACCTGTGCGGCCTCGGCGCCGGTCTCCGGGTCAGCGGTCATGAGGGCGTAGTCGGTGTAAAGCCGGACGGTGTCCTCGTTGTAGTTGCCGGTGCCCACCTGGGTGATATACTCCACCTGGCCGCTGTGCATCCGGGTGATAAGGAGGAGCTTGGAGTGGACCTTCAGCCCGTCCAGTCCGTAAATCACCCGGCACCCGGCCCGTTCCAGCCCCCGGGCCCAGCCGATATTGTTCTCCTCGTCGAAGCGGGCCCGCAGCTCTACCAGGGCCACCACCTCCTTGCCGTTCTCGGCGGCGTCCACCAGAGCCTCCACGAT
>CATKHE010000072.1 GCA_949747935.1 uncultured Eubacteriales bacterium | reverse complement strand
GCAGCCGAGCTGGCCGCTTACCTGGAGGGCCAGGGGGCGAAGGCCACCCCCTGCGGGAGCGTCCGGGAGGGGCTGGAGCTGGCCCTGGTGTTTTTGCCTCCGGAGGATGTGGTGTGCGTCACCGGGTCGCTGTATATGATCGGCGAGGTGCGGCACCTCCTGGGCCTGTGCTGAGCCTCCCTCTTAGAGGGAGGTGGCACGGTGAAGCCGCGTTGGCTGACAGCCCCCTCAGATAAGGAGCCTAGAGGACGAAAGAAAGGCGGATCATTATGCTGAGCCCGGTAGAATTTATTGACCTGTATGCCCAGGCGGGGGCAAAAAAGGCCGCCAACAGCGCCCAAAGACTGTGTTTGTCGGCGGTACTGGCGGGATTCCTCATCGCCGCCGGGGCGGTAGCGGCCAACACGGCGGGGCACATGCTCACCAACGCCGGACTGTCCCGGGTTCTGTGCGGCCTGCTGTTTCCCTTCGGACTTATCATGGTCATCATCACCGGGGCGGAGCTGTTCACCGGAAACTGCCTGATCACCATCTCAGTGCTGGAGAAAAAGGCATCCCTGGCCGGGATGGTCCGCAACCTGGTGATCGTCTACATCGGCAACCTGCTGGGGGCGGTGGTCCTGGCCTCGGCCATTGTCTACTGCGGGCAGCTGGACCTGTCCGCCGGGGCGCTGGCGGTCCACACCATCCGCACCGCTGCCGCCAAGTGCGCCATCCCCTTCGGAAAGGCGGTGGTGCTGGGCATTCTGTGCAACATCCTGGTGTGCGCCGGGGTGATGTGCTCCCTGTGCGGCAAAAGTCTGGCCGGGAAGGCCATCGGCGCCTTTGTGCCGGTGAGCTTCTTCGTCATCGGCGGCTTTGAGCACTGCGTGGCCAATATGTACTACATCCCCGCCGGCCTGATGGCGGCGGGCGTGCCCCAGTATGCCCGGCTGGCCGCAGAAGCCGGAGTGGACCTGTCCGCCCTGACCCTGGGCGGGTTCTTCACCAACCTGCTCCCTGTTACCATCGGGAACATCATCGGCGGCTGCGGCTTCGGAGCCCTGATCTGGTCCTGCCACAGGACGTTAAAATAAAAAATTCCCGACCGGCTTGGTCGGGAATTTTTTATGCTTACTTCCGGGTGGGCACGTGCCAGATGTCGTGGGCGTAATCCTGGATGGACCGGTCGGCGGCGAAAATGCCGGAGCGGGCGATGTTGATCAGGGACATCCGGTTCCAGAGGGCGCGGTCGGCGTAGGCGGCCACGGCCCGGCGGTGGGCGCCGCAGTAGCTGTCGAAGTCGGCCAGGAGCATATACTCGTCGGCCTGGCTGCCCCCTGCGCCAAAGAGCAGACGGTTGGACAGATCAGAGTAGGCTACCCCGTCGCCGAAGCCGGCGGTGATCTGGTCCAGGATACGCTTGAGATTCTGGTCGTGGAGGTAAATTTCATGGGGCCGGTAGCCGTCCCGCTTGCGCTGGTTCACCTGCTCGGTGGTCAGGCCGAAAAGGAAGATGTTCTCGTCTCCCAGCTGCTGGTGCATCTCCACGTTGGCCCCGTCCAGGGTGCCGATGGTCAGCGCGCCGTTCATCATGAACTTCATGTTGCCGGTGCCGCTGGCCTCCTTGCCGG
>CATKHE010000071.1 GCA_949747935.1 uncultured Eubacteriales bacterium | reverse complement strand
CGTCTCCCTCCGGCTCAAGGGGGAGCACCGGCTCAGCGGGGACCTCGGGCGCCTCGACCTCCTGTTCCGGCGGGCTGTCCGGCTCAGCCTCCTCCTCGGAGGAACTGTCTGGTGTGGTGCTGTCTGCGTTTTCGTCTGTTGCGGGAGTTTCCTGGTTCTCGTTCCCGTCCTCAACGGGTGCGGTCTTTTCCGGCAGTACTGTGCTGGAGGAATTGTCCACTTCCTCCGCTGTCTCCACAGCCGCGGCGGCAGGGAGCAGTGAGAACAGCATACATGCCGCCAGAAGCGCCGCCAGAGGGCGATTCCACTTTCTTCTCATCTCTGCACTGTCCTTTCTCATTTAGCGCGTTTGCCTGTTCCCGCAAATAAGGTGTTCCCTCCCCCTTTCCGCAGCTAAAGCACCTCGGCCATGCACGCGTGCATGGCCCCAAAAAGGAGTTCCTTTTTGGGTTTGATTGACCCTCTGAAAGGCTCTAACTACAACAAAAATACGCTTCCATTATAACCAATGAAAGGGAAAAAAGCACTTCACAGATCATACAAATTAATTCTAATATTTTGTACGATATACACAAAATATCAAGCTAAATTTTGTGATAGTTGGACGAATTTACAGAACTATGTACGTTTTTTATAAAAATAATTTTGATTGCCCGTCCAGAACCTGATTTGAAATCAAAAATTTTGAACGCAGGAAAGGTTATTGACAATTGTGGTATTTTCTACTATAATTCTAACACAATGCAACTTACACGAGAAAGAACACGGGAGAATTTGTGTGCCATGCGTTCAGAGCGGGACAGGGGTTCCGCGGCGGACCATAGCAAGAGGGGGAGCAGTTATGATAAAACGAATTACATCGTCGGTGCTGGCGCTGTGCCTGACGCTGATACTTCTGCCCACTGGGGTGTGGGCGGCCAGTCCGACCAGCGGCCAGTGGGCAGACCTGAGCTGGAGCTATGACAGTGCCGCCCGGACGCTGACCATCTCAGGCGCGGGCGCGATGCCCGACGTCCCGACGATCAACGCTTCACCGTTCCGCAGGTGCGACTGGTACAGCAATGG
>CATKHE010000070.1 GCA_949747935.1 uncultured Eubacteriales bacterium | reverse complement strand
GGCGAGATACTCAGCGGGGCAGAGGTCGTTGATGCCGACGATCTCGATTTCGGGGTGATTCAGGCTGGCGCGGAACACCATGCGGCCGATGCGGCCAAAACCATTGATGCCAACTTTGATGCTCATGTGAATTACTCCTTTTTATCATTTTATCCGCGGCGGCCCGCGGGTGTTGGTTGCGTTTTTTATTATAACCCGATTAGAACTTTTTTCCTAGTGTATTTTTTCATAGAATTCTTAAAAAAATCAACCGAAAATTTGCCATAAGACGGGCACTCCCTCAACTTTCGGACAGCGGGCGCCGGTGCTGCTCCCCATTTTTCGTCCGAATTCGACAAAATGACTTGCGGTGGATGGAAAAATTTGATAAACTGGCAGAAATACTATTTCAGCTCGCCCCGGCACAACCTATTTACAACATGTTCCGCAACAAACCGGCCGAAGGGCCGGGAGGGGGTTTTATGCTCGAATCCATCCACGCTTTGCTGGACTGCCTGCCGGAGGGCGTGATTCAGGCGCAGAACGGCGTTGTCCTCGCCGCCAACGCCGCCGCCCGCCGCTGCCTGCCCCAGCTTGCCGCCGGGGAGGCGCTCCCCAGTGTTCTCGCCCTGCCCCCCGACGGCCGCGCAGGGGCGGGAGAGTTCTCCCGGGAGGGAACTGTCTACTCCTACAGCTGCGCCGCCGCCGGCGGGGAAATGATCGTGCTGCTCCACCCGTCCCAGGGGACCGGGGGTCTGGCCAGCCGGGAACTGGAGGGCGCGCTGTATCTGCTGCACACTCTGCTGGGAGATATCCTGGCCGAGGTGGGGCCGGCCACGGAAGAGGGGGGCGGCCCTGTCTCCGCGGGCAGCTTTGGAAAGACCTTCCACCGGCTGTTCCGCCTGCTGGACAATCTGGAATACTTTTTAGATGAGACCCCCGCCGGCTTCCATCCGGTGACTATGGATTTGGCCGGACTCTGCCGCCATATGGAGCGCACAGCCGGACCCCTGCTGGAGGAGGCCGGCATCTCCCTGCGCTTCCAGAGCAGAGAGACCAGCCTGCTGATTCCCGGCGATCCGGCGCTGCTGCAAAAGCTGCTGCTAGAGTTAATTTCCAATGCCGCCCGGGCGTCGGAGGGGGGAGACGTGACGCTGAACCTCCGCCGTCAAGGGGGACGGGCGGTGATCGCCGTGTCCCACAGCGGCCCGCCTGCCGGAGAGCGGGATCTGTCCGCCCTGGTTCAGCCGGGGGCGGGGCGGGGAGTGCCCGACCCCGGGCAGGGGGCGGGGCTGGGGTTGACGGCTGCCCGGCGGGTGGCCGCCCTTCACCGCGGTTCCCTGCTGATGGAATGGGGACAGTCCGCCCCTGTGGCGGTGGTCTCCCTGCCCACCGGTCCCCTGGACGGACGGACCTCCGTCCAAACCCCCGCCGTCCAGCGGGGCGGCGGTCTGGACCCGGTGCTGATGGAGCTGTCCGATCTCCTCCCCGCCCGAGTCTTTGCCCTGGAGGGGCTGGAATAGAGAAAAAACGCCGAAAATGGAAAAACTGCTTGACAATTTCTGATTTTTCGGTATAATAGTAAAGCCTGTCTTTAAGAAAGACAGCGGTATCCTTGCTCCCGGGACAATTCGGGGGCCATATGTCCATAAGGAGGTGCAAAAACATGGCAAAAATTAACGCGAATTACGAGGCGGTCTACATTCTCAAGCCCGACCTGAGCGAGGAGCAGATCCAGGTTCTGGTAGAGCGGTTCAAGGGTGTGGTCGAGGCTAACGGCACAGTGTCTGAGGTCGACGAGTGGGGCAAGCGCCGGCTGGCCTATCCCATCAACGACCTGATGGAGGGCTACTACGTGCTGATGACCTTCACCGCCGCTGCCGCCGTCCCCGCTGAACTGGACCGTATTTTCCGGATCACCGACGGCGTGATGCGCTCCATGATCGTCTGCAAGGACGAGTAAGGAGGACCCGCGGTGCTGAACAAGATTTTTATTATGGGCCGCCTGGCCCGGGACCCTGAGCTGCGGCGGACTCCCTCTGGAACCCCCGTCGCCTCCTTTACCCTGGCGGTAGACCGGGACTTTAAGGATAAGCAAACCGGGGAGCGGGTGACCGACTGGATCGACGTGGTGGCCTGGAACCAGAGGGCCGAGTTTGTCTGCCGCTACTTCACCAAGGGCCGCACGGCCGTTGTGGAGGGGCGGCTCCAGATTCGGGACTGGACCGACAAGGAGGGCAACAAGCGCCGCTCCGCGGAGGTGATTGCCGACAATGTCTATTTCGGCGATTCCAAGCGCGAGGGCGAGGGCAGCTATTCCGGCGGCTACGGCCAGCAGGGCGGCTATCACCAGGGCGGCGGGAGCTACGCTCCCCCAGCGGCCGCATCCGGCGACCCCTTCGGAAGCTATGGCGCCCCCCCTGCGGACAGCGACCAGTTTTCTGAGCTTTCTACTGACGACGGCAATCTGCCGTTTTGACTTTGACCGTTAAGGTCCCAAAAGGAGGTTACTTCCATGGCTATGGAACGCGATAACAAGCCCATGCGCGGCCGTAAGCGCCGCAAGGTCTGCGCCTTCTGCGCCGACAAGGTGGAGTGCATCGACTATAAGGACGCCGCCAAGCTGCGCCGTTTCACGTCTGAGCGGGCCAAGATCCTGCCCCGCCGCACCACCGGCACCTGCGCCATGCATCAGCGCCAGTTGACCGAGGCTATCAAGCGGGCCCGTCAGATCGCCCTGCTGCCCTATGTCACCGATTGATGCTGTTTAAACTGTAAAGACAAGTCCCGCCTGTCATGGCGGGACTTGTTTTTTCTCCGGAGGGAGAGTTCACCTTCGGCGGGTGAGGCGGAACAGGAGACCGGCTCCCCTCTCTGGGGAGCCGGCCGGGAGATTGGTTCCTATTCCTTCACATAATCCACATGGAGCAGCTGGTGGCGGTGCTCTTCGGAGTAGCTCT
>CATKHE010000069.1 GCA_949747935.1 uncultured Eubacteriales bacterium | reverse complement strand
GGAAGGAGCTGGAGCGCGCCCCGGAGGACCTGCGCCGCTGGCTCCAGCTTTTGGAGAGCGGCCGGGAGGAGGAGGAGTACGGCGCCTGGGTCCGTCAGGCCGCGGCGCTGGTGATGGACAGGCGGCAGGGGTGGCGGAGCTACGGTCCTCCCATTATGAGCTACGCCGTGGAGAAGGCTGCCGCCAGTGACTTTCCCGAGACGGAGGACTGGATCAACTGGGCCCGGGAGCAGTTTTCCGACTCCCTGTTTACCCGAATTGATATCAACTACTGCGACGCGTTCCGCTGCCGGGGAACGGACGCCCAGCTATGCGCCCGGCGGTGCGAGGAGTATTTCCAGGGGCTGGAGGAGTACCGGTCAGGCGGCGTCAAGGAGGAGCTGATGGTGGCCGCCCTCACCCGGACAAACCCGCTCCATGAGCAGAACATGCGGATTGTCCTGATGGAGGCCTGTCTGGCCCTGGGCCGCTGGGAGGACACCCTGGCCCAGCTGCTTGCGCTGGACTGTACCAACATGAGTGAGCGTCATGTGTTAGGGGCCTGTTTGACCCTCTTTGAGCTGCACAGAAAAAGCTCCCTGGACACCGCCCCCGTGGTGGAGGCTCTCTGGAAGGGAATCAGCGAGGATCAGACAAAAATCGCGCGGAAGAAGCAGTCTGTCCTGCTGTCCAACGGGATGAGACTGTTTTCCCGGGAGTACCGGGATCAGGAGCTTTGGGCGGCGGGAATCCGTTCAGCTTATACGGTTTTTCTGCCCCTGTCGGGGCGGTATGAGCTGGGCACCGCCGCCGCCATGCTGGACAGCTATGATACTGCCGAACTGGACGCTCTGCTTCGGACAGTGGACCATTGGGAGTATCTGCCTGCCGCTGCGCTGGAGCATGCCCTGTCGGAAGGGATTGCCTTCCCGCTGGCGGATAAGCCCCTGGCCCTGGAGGAGATGGATGTCCTGGCCGGCCGCATGGCCCGGGAGGGGCTGCTGGAGGAGCGAGTGATCCGATTGGCGGAGCATCTTCCGGAAGACTGGCAGGGGCTGGTTTGGACCCGGGAGCTGGCCCTGGCCGCGGTGCAGTCCTGCGGCTGGAAGCAGACTGAACAGGGAATGGACCTGTGCCGCGCGTTCGCCAGGATCGAAGGCGAGGCGCTGCCCCGATACTACAGCGAGGCGCTGCTGTGTGAGGAGAACATCCATGTTCTGCCGCCTTTGCACCGCTTCGGCTGGTACATCGCCCAGGCGTTCCAGGCGCTGGATGCGGGAAACAATACCGAGTATGTTCGTCTGCTGCGGGCGGGATTGACCTCCTGCCCCAGCATGAAGCCTATGACGGAGTTTCTGCTGAATCAGCTGGAGCGAGCCCAGCGGCTCCAGGCCCCGCCGGAGCTGCTTGTCCTGGCAGAACAGGTGCGGACCTTACTGACGGCGTATGAACCCGGCGACCCCGCCGTGACAGCCCTGAAGGCCAGCCCCGCCTATCAAAAGGTGGCCTATTTGATCGAGGGTGTGGACGGGGGTGGCCTGCCATCGTGAAGGTAGTCATTCTGGCCGGCGGCCTGGGCACCCGAATCAGCGAGGAGAGCCACCTCAAGCCCAAGCCCATGATTACTATCGGGGAACAGCCCATCCTGTGGCATATTATGAAATACTATTCCGCCTTCGGTTTTGACGACTTCATCATCTGCTGCGGCTACAAGGGCCATGTAATCAAGGAATATTTCGCCGATTACTACCTCTACCGCTCCGATGTGACGTTCGACTTTTCAGCGGAAAACCGGATGACGATTCACCAGAACATTGCCGAGCCCTGGCGGGTGACGTTAGTGGACACCGGGCTGAACACCCAGACCGGCGGTCGGATCAAGCGGGTACAAAGCTACATCGGAGACGAGCCCTTTATGCTGACCTATGGCGACGGAGTCGGCGATGTGGACCTGAACGCCCTGCTAAAGCAGCATCGTTCCTCCGGCAAGACGGTGACGCTGACAGGCATCCAGCCGGGAGGGCGCTTCGGTGTGCTGGACCTGGAGGGCCAAACTGTGATAGGGTTCCGGGAGAAGGCCAAGGAGGACGGCGGCTGGATTAACGGCGGCTTTATGGCCGCGGAGCCGGAGCTTTTCCGGTATCTCAGCGATGAGGAGAACTGCATTCTGGAACGTCAGCCCCTGGAGACCCTGGCCCGGGAAGGGAAACTGGGCATCTACAAGCACGGCGGCTTCTGGCAGTGCCTGGACACCCAACGAGATAAAACATGGCTGGAGGACCGCTGGCAAAAAGGAAATGCCCCTTGGCGGGTATGGTAAATAATATGCTGGATTTTTATAAGGGCAAGAAAGTTTTTGTCACAGGACATACAGGCTTTAAGGGCTCATGGCTCTGTACGATTTTGCAAATGGCCGGCGCGGAGGTGACAGGCTATGCGCTGCCTCCGGAGGAGCTGAGCTTGTGCGGAATCATCAGGCTGGAGGAGAGCATGGCCTCCAGCCATGGCGATGTCCGAGATCTGGAGGCTCTGTGGCGTGCTTTTAAAGCCGCACAACCGGAAATTGTGCTGCATTTAGCGGCACAGCCCATCGTCCGTGAGAGCTACCGGGACCCGGTGGGCACCTATGCTTCTAATGTGATGGGGACCGTTCACATTCTGGAGTGCGTGCGGCGCTCCGGCTGTGTAAGGAGCTTCCTCAATGTGACAACAGACAAGGTCTATGAAAACCACCAGTGGCCCTGGGGCTACCGAGAGACAGACCGGCTCAACGGGTTTGACCCCTACGCCAACTCCAAATCCTGCTCCGAACTGGTGACAGACGGCTATCGAAACAGCTTCTTTTCAGACGGAGAGGTTGCGGTCAGCACTGCCCGCGCCGGAAATGTGATTGGCGGCGGGGATTTCGCGGCGGACCGTATTATTCCGGACTGTGTCCGAGCTGTGCGGGCCGG